>JAPLJV010000005.1 GCA_026388415.1 Deltaproteobacteria bacterium
CTCCTGCGTTAAATCCTCGGCATCCTCTGCATTTCCGGTCATCCGGTAAGCTAAATTGTAAACGGGCGATTTATACTCTTCCACCAGCAAGGCATAAGCCTGCCTGTCTCCCTTCAGAATCTTAGCAACAATTTCGGCTTCGAGTTTTTGATCCATTACCGTTCCTGTGCTGATTTCGGATATCGGATTGCGCCTGTCCGCCAAGACGCCGTCTCGCCGGTTCGGTTCTTCCCCCCTTCAGCCATGAGCCATGAACCATGAGCTATTAGCTATTAGCCTATGACGAAAAGGATTTCAGGAAGATTGAAGGGTTGAATGTTTTAAGGCCATGAAAGAAAACAGTCCATACAGGTAAACAATTTGAATATATTCAGCGCTTACAATTATACCTCATGTTCTGAATGAGAAGCGTGAGTGCCCGATATAACTGATAATGGTCGTGACCGGAATGAGCAGCGCGGCCGATATTTTTGGCTCTATTCCAAGTACCTCCACAGAAACAGGCAGCATAATAAATCCCAGGATCATACTGAAGAGATACGTCGAAAAGAAACGGGCAAACTCAATCAAGATGCCTTTCCCGCGCACCGTGGATTGAAAGGTTATATGTTTATGAAAGATATAGGCATTGATGATCGCCAGGATATTCGACAGGACCGCCGCCGACATATAGGCGACGTACCGGGGTGAGAAGAGACGCTCAAAGAGATAGTCGCAAACAACAAAAACGACATACCCGAAGATCGTATTCCAGACGCCGACCAGGACAAAGCGGATTTTCTTCTGATGATTCAGCCATAACTGGTCAAGTATCTGTTTCAAAAGGGACTCCCGGCTTTTAACCCAAATTGGTCCATCCTTTATACATAATGTCCAGCGCGTTCAAGGCTTTCTGGCTACAATTACCAACGTACCTCCGAAAGGAAGCGAGATGCCCAATCGAATAAGAACTTCATCAATCCGCATGATAAGATCGAAAATCCAATTCAGTGTATTGGGAAATTTGACTCTCTTCTCAAGGGCCACTTCGTCAGATTGTGATTGATTACGACCCCTGTCAAACATCCTGGAAATTAGCATCAGAGGAAATAGGACAAAAAGAAAAGACGTAGAGTAACTGATATCAAACCCGTTTTCTTGGAGTTTAGTCACTAACTCCCGTCTTGAGTATCTGCGCTTGTGTTTGAGAATTTCATCCAGCTTGCTCCATAGGAACTTATGTTGAGGAACGGTAATTATCAAGCCGCCACCCTTGTGGAGCATCTTATTGATATTTCTTATGGCGCCGACATCGTTCTCGATGTGTTCAAGGACGTCAAACGCGACAATTAAGTCGAACTCCTCGCCGATCAGCCCCTGTGTAACATCGAATTGGATGAAAGCGACATGAGGGAGATTCTTTTTGGCATACAGGAGTCCTTTCAGATAAATTTCCGACCCGGTGATTTCCAGTTTTTCATTCTCGACAATTTGCTGGATGAATCCCCCGGTTGCACAGCCTATTTCCAGCAATTTGGTTTTACCTGTTGCAACCAGGTTATCTTGGACAATATTTTTGAACAGCCTATTTCGCGAACGAACCCAAAAACTACTCTCCCCGTTCTTATCCGTAAGATCAAAACCGCCGTCCGGATAATTCGCATACGAGCTTGCGACTTCCGGGCTATAGCACCTGATTCCTTCTACTACAGTGTAGGGAAGGTTATCGCTCATAGAAACTTATCTCGCACTACATAGTTCGGCCTCTTTCGCACTTCCTCATTGATACGCCAAACGTACTCCCCGATCACTCCCAGCATAAGCATGATCAAGCCACCCACCAGGAGGATCACGATCATGATCGGAGCCCAACCTGTAAATGGAGTTTCTCCACGCAACCAGCTAAAAACAATGCTTGCGCTATACAGGACCCCAAGCACAGAGGTTATTACACCGAACAAGGAGATGAATCTAATCGGCAGATAGGAGGCATCCAATACCGCATCCAAAAAATTTTTAAGTTTTTTCCCAAAGTTGTATTGAGACTTTCCTATCGTTCTCTTCAAACGAACATACGGTATAAAACTGGTACGGTATCCCGTCCATAACAAATCGCCCTGAAAAAACCTGTGTCGAACGTCTATTGCATTGAATGCGTCCATAACCTTTCTGTCCATCAATACAAAATCGAAACCACCCGGAGGTATTTGCGGCAGTGACATGCGCAAGACGGCGTATGCAAGACGCGAAAAAAGTTTTGAAAACAAAGTGTCTGAGCGATCCGTGCGGTGGCAAATGACGATCTCGGAACCACCTTGCCATTTTTCCACCATCTGCGGGATCAACTCAACCGGATCTTGCAGATCGGCCGAGATATTGACAACCGCGTCGCCGGTAGCCTCCTTGAAGCCGGCCAACATGGCAGCCATCTGGCCGAAGTTTCTGGTAAAGGTGATCACCTTGACTCTGGGGTCTCGCTCCCGCAGGCTCAGTACCTCCTGCAAAGATGCGTCTTTCGACCCATCATCCACAAACACGATTTCGTATTCGTGGTGCGCGAGTTCGCTTGAGAATACCGACTGGATCTTTGCGTGCGTTTTAGAAAGGGCGCCCTCGTTGTGATAAACGGCGACAACAAACGAAATCTTCATTTTTTCTCACCTCGTTCACACATCAGGAAAATGCTGGAACACAAATCCGGGTATTGTTGGCCCAGTTTATAGCAGCCCTCCAGGTACTCCGGGGAAATGATATCCGTTTGCAGCAGGCGATCCCACTGGAAGTTCGCCAATGCCTTGAAGAATATCCCCGACCGGTGCACCACCTTCAGCCCTGCCGCTTCAGCATCCCGCTCCAGGGTATCCAATGTATAGGTGCATCGGTGGCCATGCTCGGCCTCGGCCGGGGTGACTGCTGCGTTATGTGTAATTAAGCCCATCTTGACGGCGATCTGTCTTGAAGGTGCATTGGCATTGGGACATGCCAAGAAGAACCTGCCACCTTCGGCCAGCCACTCGCCGTTGATGCGCCTCAACACCAGCACAGGATCGTCCAGATGTTCCAGCGCATGGGTCAACACAATGTTGTCATAGCGCCTGGGCAAGGTCGCTTTCTCGAATAGCGAGTTGACGAAAATTACCTTGTCACCCAGCTTCATTCTGGCATCCTCGATAGCAACGTCGGAGGCTTCGACACAGGTAATGTCATCGAAATAGGGCAGGAACCTTCTGGTGAAATCGCCCTTGAAGCTCCCAAGCTCAAGCAGGCTCCCCTTGTTAAAGAAGGGCTCGAACGATCTGATCATGTAGGGGTGCATCACATCGAAATCGAATCCGTAAGCGTATTTTGCCGAAACTGAATCAATCAATTCTTTATTGTAGTCTCTCTTCGAATTCATAGTGCATTAACCCCAATAATTCGTCTTTTCTATGAGTTCTATGTAGTCCTGTCTGGTAATACCAACCACTATTTGATCCCAATAACGTCCCTTCCTAAAAAAGTAATTTATTCTCCGCCCTTCCTCCTTCCATCCTAATCGCTTACCGCAATAAGTAGAGATTGATATCTTGTTGTACTCAATCATAGAGCCATCCAGTCTTTCGAGGTTTAACTCTTCAAAAGCATATCGCATCGTGGCCATAATTGCGTCAACGCCATAACCCTTGCCACGATGATTGGATTCTCCTATCACCAACCCATGCCATGCATGACTATTGCGCCAATCAATATTTACTATGCTGGAAATCCCAATGATTCCAATGTCTGGAACATCAACAACAAATCGTTGATTTAGTCGGTCATTTTTCAAGTTCTGGAACCATGTCTTGTGGAAATCCATTGAACTCGGAAAGTGTAATTCTCCTATAGCATCTTGCGTAACCGGATCATTCGCCCATTTATGCAACAGTTCCAGATCGCTCTCTTCGATAGCCCGCAGCATTAGGATTTTACCTTTAATATTCATTTAGTTCCTCCAACTTATCAAATGGACTGTTCATCGTTCTAATTTCGCCAGCCCAAAACCGAAACGTCCGAACTCGTCGCCGTTGTACATCATATAAATTTCGTTATCCATTTCAAATACATGTGGATAGCACTGCATATCTGAATCCCAGCCTTCTTCTGACACGTCGATGCCTGCTTCATCATCGTTTCTGATCCAGTTCTTCAAATCATCCGAAAAGGCATATCCTATCCTGTACCCTCTGTCTCTGTTCTTTCTGAAACCATCCGGCCGCCTGTAGCAAAAGAACATGTGGTATTGATCGTTCAAGAAGATGACGGTTGGGAGTGCCTGGCACTCATCCGGACCAAGCTTATCGGTCATTATCAGCCTGCCTTCCCTCTGCCAAGAAATACCGTCATCCGAAGTCGCGTGGGCTATCTTGTAGACCCGATCGGGCGCTTCATCTTTGGTGAACCTTACCCATTTCGTACCGTGGATGTACCACATATGATACGTGTCGCCATAGAGGGCAACAAAGGCGTCGCCAACCAGAAAAGGCTCATGCAACGACGATGATAGTACCGGCCCTTCCGATATTTTCTGAAAGGTCAGCCCGTTATCCTTGCTGATTGCCAGTCCAATAGATGCGTCAACCGATACAGATACCTTCCTGTTCCATCCGGTAGTGTAGGCAAGCACCCTGTCTTTCTCTCTCAGGACGTTGAACGGGAATATGCCATGTTCATCGAAGCAACCAAGGCCACCCAGTGCGATGACCGTACCTGTAGAAATATTGAGTATTCTCCCGAAATCCTTGGTTATGTCGATAAAGGAAACGTGGCTCAGATATTTCCCAGTCTTCTCTCTTTCTCTCGTGGAGAAGTAGATCCTCACAAAGTCATCAAAGACGAGGGCCTGTGGTGATTGCGCGTATTCAACGCAATTATTTGCCAGGTTATAATCGGTAGGATCAAATATTTTCCCCAGTTTTTTCCACTTCATAGCGACGAATCCCTATCAGGGCTTATATTTTTCCAGTTTAGCTAACCCAAACCCAAACCTTCCCACCTGATTACCGAGATAAAGCATGTAGATAATATCATCAAGCTCGAACACATGCGGGTAGGCAATCGATTGATCATCCCATCCCTCTGTCGAGATATCTATGCCTGCCCGCGCATCATCTCTATGCCAATGCAGCATATCTTCAGAGACTGCATATCCTATACGGTAGCCCCTCTCGTTATTTCTGAAATCCAAGGCGTATTTGTAGCAAAAAAACATATGGTATCTGTTCTTGTAGAAAAAAACATCAGGACTTGCCTGGCATTCGTTTTCTTCAATTCTGCTTTCAATAATGTCTCTGCCATCCCTTATCCAGTTCAGTCCGTCATCTGAAGATGCCATGCGTATCTTGTAGACCGCTTCCGGCTTACCGTTATTCGCTAACCATTTCGTTCCGGCGACATACCAGAGGTACCAACAGTCGCCGAACCTCCTTATCTTGGGCCCGCTCAAGACAAAGGGATCATGTACGCTGCGCGATAAAATTGGGCCTTTGCCGAGCTTCGTGAAACTCTTTCCCCCATTGTGACTTACGGCCACCCCGATTGCTACCGTAAAAGGAACTGATTCGCATCTCGTCCAGCCGCCATAGTATGCCAATACTTCTTTACCTTTCCTTATGACTGATACAGGGTATGTGCCGAACTCATCAAAGGTCCCCAGCTCTCCAAGCTCGAGGATCGGGGTTTGGGCAACATCTATTATCTCAGATAAATCGTAACGGTTCAGGTCAACATAGGCGGAGTAGCTTACATATTGTCTGTTTTCGTCAGGCATGGGCCTGCAGGAGAAATAGACCCTCACGAATTTGTCAAAGATCAAAATGCAGGGAGCCTGGGCAAATTCCTTCATCCAGTCCCTGTCCTTTATTTGAGTTGGGTCAAAGATTTTGCCGAGTTTATTCCATCTAAACATTCTTGCCGCTAAGCCTCCCTGATCTGCGCCAGGATACCGCAGCAGAGTTCTGGATAATCTATCCCTACTGTGCATAAAGCATCGATTACTTTCTGGTCAAAATTGAGAGAGATCATCTGCACGGTAGTAAAGGGCTTCAGGTATATACCTTCTATTCGGTCTATCTCATAGCCAGCCCTTCTTACCTCTTCAGTCAGAGACTTGACTGTGTAATAACGCTTATGGCCACACATGCGATCATGGTCGGACAATTGCTGCATATCCTCCAGCATCCCAGCCAAATGCCCCAGCCTCCTGTTCAGGACCTCTGCATTCGGGACCGTTACGAACATCTTCCCCCGGGGGGCAAGAAAGCGCTTGTAATAGCTCATAATATCTACAGGATTGTCGACGTGCTCTAGAATGAACCCCAAAACTATCAGATCAAAGGTTTCACCGCTTAAGAAATTTTCAAAATAGGTCTCAACAATCTCGGCGTGGCAATCGGGGAATCTCGTCCTGAAGTTTTCAATTACCGCCGGAGATGCATCGAGGACAAGGTGCCTGTCAAAATGTTTAGAAAAGATCGTGGTAGTAAATCCGTGGCCCAGCCCGAGCTCCAGAATGGACTTTGCGTTCTCTTTAAGTCGAAGGACTCTTTGAGGATACCAGTTGAGCTGAATGTTGTTGTCGAAATCGTAGAGATTATGACCGCTGTACGCTGCCACGTGGCTGTTCAGAATATTATCCATAACTCACCTCAAACTACATTGTGTAAGCATTTTGGTGATTGCCTCTTTCGAGTTGAACATCATTACGTCCAGTATTGATAACCAGGGAATAAAACCATTGCCAAATTGTGAATAACTGAATTCATCTGTCTTCAGAAAATGCAAATCTATTCCTTCACCCATGAAACGGCCCTTGTCATAAAGCTCAACACCGCCGATGGGGTTCAGATAGGTATTCGCACCGACTGCTGCACACAAGGCGAGTACCTTGTCCTGGCTTTTCAAGTCATGGTCAATGCCGATGTCGGAAGAAGCCCTGATCTCGGTCGTAATGCCCAAATGCTCGCAGGTTTTGGCGAGAGAGTAATGCAGGAAGCGAAACAGGTTCAGTTCTTCATTCCTCACGATCTGCTCGACCAACGGGAACGTTTGCTCGAAATACGGCGCACGGTGGTATGCGTCCTTGAATTGGTTCAGCAATTTGTCGCGATTGAACTCCGTAGCCAGCTCCCGTTCGCGCACATCCAGAAAGTCCGACCCGCTTTTCAACGGCAGCGAGAACATCACATCCTTGCCGTTCTGTAACATTCGGTTCCTGTTTATCCAGCCCTTTTTGGTGTATTTAATGTTGTCATAAACGACAAATACATCAACCGCCTTAATGAGCTGGAAGTAGCCGATGTAGGGGAAGAAGTATGGCTGCATGATGCCGATTTTCATTGTTTCTTGCCTGCGATGATGGATACGATTCTCGTAACGGATTCATCTTCCAAAGCCGGGTAAATCGGCAGACAAAGCACCTGATAAGCAGCCTTCCTTGCTACCGGTAAGTTGGATTCCACTGCAGACGGCAAGCCCCGATACATTGGAAACTCGCTTATCAATGGGTAAAAATAGCGGCGAGCAAAAATCCCGTGCTGGCGTAACTTGTCGTTTAGTTCATCTCGCGATAGTGGATACTCCTTTTCAATCAATATCGGGAAATACGCATGGTTGTAAGTCGTGTCGGCAGGTAATGGCGGGCATGAAATACCTGGCACAGACGAGAGCTCTTCCCGGTATTGCGCATCTATTTCCCGCCGTCTATCAATTGCCTTATCAACATGCTTTAGCTGCAAAAGTCCGAATGCCGCCTGCAATTCATTCATCTTGGCATTGATTCCCGGTGCAACAACTGTCACCTCACCGTTGTAACCGAAATTCTTCAGGTCATCAATGCGCTTCTTTGCTTTCACGTCAGGGCAAACGATGGCGCCGCCCTCAAAGGTATTGAAAACTTTTGTTGCATGGAAGCTCAACGTTGACAGGTCTCCGTGCCTTAAAAGACTCTCTCCTTTATACTTGACCCCAAAAGCGTGCGCCGCATCATAAATGACCTTAAGACCGTATATATCTGCAATCTTCTGTATCTTTTCCACATCACACGGCCTGCCATATACATGCACCGGCATAATTGCGGTAGTACGGGGTGTAATGGCCGCCTCGATTTTTTCCGGATCAAGATTGAAAGTTTCCGGCTGTATATCTACAAAGGCAGGCTTGATACCGTTCCACAGGAGGGAATGGGCAGTGGCTACAAATGAAAACGGTGTGGTTATGACCTCTCCGGTAATCCGAAGCGCTTGCAATGCTGTAACAAGTGCAAGTGTGCCATTGGTAAATAAGGCGAGATGCTCCACTCCAAGATAATCGGCCAGCTTTTTTTCCAGCTCCTGATGAAAGGGGCCACTATTTGTGAGCCACTTGCTCTCCCAGATTTGCTCGAGATACGGCTGAAATTCTTCCAGTGGGGGTAGGAAGGGTTGGGTGACATAAATTGGTTTTTCTGATGGCTTCATCGTAATTTAAACACCGACATTATTTTTAAGTTATCTACTGAAACCGTATAAACTTCATTGGCTAATGGATATGGTTGGGGATGCCAACGGTAATTCGTCAGAAAATAGTTTGCCTGACTAATATCAGCATGCCTCAATCTTCTAATATCTTGTTTTTCAAGAAAAATAGTGTTGTTGACCATGGGTGCAGTTACATTCGCCTTTAATCCGATAACTGGCCTTTTGTCGTTTTTGACTATATATGCCAACCCTTGGCGAAAAGACAACCCCCAATAGTCGAGCTCAAATATCTCTCCGACATTATTTCCGGCCAAGTTGTTGAAATAAACATTCTGAAAGGGGTGATATCGTATCATCTGATAGGACGTGGAGATAATGTAAAGCACGATGACGGCCGCTATGAATAGGGATGCACGCCGCTCACGGCCTGAATGGACTTCCTCAATAAAGCCGACTGCTCCCGTCATGGCAATGAGCAAAAAAGGCGCATAGATAAAATACATGTGTCTCCAGCCATCATAGAGGGAGGAATTCAGAAAAATCACCGCCGCCAGGGGCACGATGAAGAGCAGGAGAAACAGAAAGTCCTGTCGTTCCTTGTCATTGGAGTAAAGTATGATCCCGTTCTTCATCATCCCCCGGATCGTCAGGAAGGAACCGATGAGGAAGAAAAAAGTGTATATTAATGGTGTCGTTATCAGAATCCATACGGGAATGTAATGCCAGGGAACGGCAGTTGATTTGATGAATGTGCCCAAGTAGAGAAGATCGTAAGAAAATGGAAACCTGCCCATTACAGTAAATGTATTAATGAAATTCCGCACCGGGTTTGCCCAGAGGTAAGGCCAAAATAGCACTATAAAAAAAGAACCCGAAATCAGGTAAATAAACAAAGGTAACAGCCTTTGGGGCAATTTACTGGATATCCTGCCTGCCTTTATTTCATCGGTACCCGCTAAAAAAATGGCCAGGAAGGGAATAAATACACCCGCGATGCGTTGATCCACCACAAGGGCAGTGGCCAAGGCAAACAGCAGCGCATTAACGATTGTTTTTTTGTTGAGATAACGGATAAAGTAATAGATGCAGATAACAAAGAGCGAAAGAAAGACGATGTCTTTGCCGTAGAATGATTCGGCAAAAATGCGGGGGCTCAGGATCATAAAAAAGCACGCAATCAAGCCCAGCGTCCGGCTTTCAAACCGGTTTCTGACGATCAAATAGAAGAAGAACACGCTGACATAAAACAGGAGAAAAATGCATAAATGCCGCATATAGTAAGCTTCCGGCATTGTGCCGTTATAACCCAGCAGGCGATCGGCAACATACATGGGCAAATCAAAAATGATACCGTATTGAGGCCCGGAGTATTCCACCAGCGAAGGCACCGCGGCAAACTCCGGGGGATGAAAGTCAGGCATGATCAGGGAGGACAGGTATTTTGCCGTAATACCGGCAATCTCACGGTGTGATCGTTCGTCCCAGGAAATACCATAGTCCTGGTAGATGGAAACGCCGGTGGCAAGATAAATCAGGAAAAAGATAAGCACACAACTGCGCGGTATATTGTACAGCCATGCAAGCTTCTTGCTCGTGGGCAAAGCACTGTCGTCTGCGGCGCCGTCCTTCAATTCAGGAACATGTGTCAGTATTTCGTCAATGTCATTGCCGGGAAGCGAAGAATTTGTGTGTTTCTCAGGCATATTGAAAATCCTACTTCCTACCGGCGTCGTAGATCGCAAGGCCGGCGTCAATTTTTTTCATATATTCGGCATCGGTGGATGGTACCTTCATCTTTGCTATTTTGAAAAATGTGACGGCCTCACTGATTTTATCTACACACGCGGCTGTCATTCCCAACTCATAGATATCCTTGTAATCGGCAGCCGAGTCAAATGGATTCACAAACCGGGACAATAATCTGTATGCCTTCTCGTATTCCTTGAGTTTTATATAGGTTGCGTGCAAATTGCGCGGCACCACTTCGTCCCCGTCGGTCTGCCCCAAATCTATTACCTGTTCATAAAGTCTTTCGGCGTCTGCATGGCGTCCCATGCCGAACAACGCATCGGCTTTCAACAAGTATCCAGTGTAATTATTCGGGAATTGTTCGATTAATTTGTCTGCGTAAGGCAGGGCCTGCGCCTGCTGCCCGCGGACGATCAGAACGTTGCACAGGATCTTGTTTGCCCCGTAGTTTAATGGATCAAGAGCGATTATCCGCGCCGCCTCAGCGAACAGTGCCGACAGCCTTTGCGGGTTCTCTTTGTCGTATGCAATGTTCCGGAGCTGAAACGGATCTATGGTTTTCAGGGCATACTTCCCCGCCAACTCACTGTAATGATTGATGTTTACGTATAAAAGTTCGGCATGATCGAAAAAAATCGGCACAAACTCCCTGTGACCGGCGACGATTTTGCTGAACAAAGATTTTTGCAGAGAAACAGATATGTAAGACGGGTCATATTTCCGCAGAAAACCCTTGAAAGCATGTTCATCAACGAATGAATGATATGCCAGCGCATAATCCGTATCATGAAAGATAGTCATCTGCATATCCATATAAATCTTGAATTTCGCATCAAGGGCCCACTCCAGATAACCCCCTTTAGTTGGTTCATTCAGGATTTTCCCGCCGGAGGCATGACGATTCAAAAAATTAACCACTCCGGTTGGAAGCCCGGAATTCGCCAGCGGGTAAGTCGGCCTGTTGCTGAAAATATTTATAAAAATCATCAGGGGTAAAAAAAACATCACGATGGGCAAATATATACGGATGAATCGAGGCGATGGTTTAAACCCTTCACAAATCATCGGCAAGCCCCGGTAGAGAAGAGGGATGCAAAGAAGCATGAATTCCCACAGGAATCTCCTGTGTCGGGTCAACAGGAAGAGACCGGCTAAAAAAAGGATTGCATGACTGATGCGGAGCTTCCTTTTTAAAAGGCCCGTGAAAAAACAGGCCGCCGCGAGAATCACGATTACATTTTGAAAAGTCGTAATAACTCCCTGCACCGTAACGGGAGCAAAAATAAAAAATTTCTTAAACGGGATTCGAACCAATTCTGATACGTAAAGGTGTTGATACGCAGCCGTCTCAAAGGATACGTCAAAAGGGGTCTGGATCAATTTGATGATTTGTGGGGTAAAAAAAACGCTGTATAAAACAGACATGAGAATAATCTTGGATCTGAGGGTTGGCAGGGAGCTGTCATCACTATTTTTATACCGGAGGTAAAAGTTCTCGGCGAGGTAGGCGATGACAATGACGAACATCACCGGAAATTCGATGCCGTGGATGTTGCACCAGATTACCCCTATAATCGGGAGGATCCATACTTTGTCCGGTTTGACTTCCAGAACATAGAGGAAACACACAATAAATAAATAGGAGAAGAGATGGGGACGAACGAGAAGCTCGCGGTTTAGTATCGCGAGGCTGATAAAGACGAAAATAACTGCTCCGGTCACGATGGCGATGGCATTGTCATTCCTGCGGAACACGAGACGATGGATCACAAGAACGGTGGCCAGGTAAAGGAGGCATCGGAGCACAATGAGTCCTTGATAACCCGTGAATTGATGGATAAGGTAAACTATCGCTTGAAAAAGCCAGTAGTAATTGTACCAGAATTTGGGGGGCTCAACATACGAAAAATAGGCGTCATGGGGTATAACGCCGTGCTGGAAGAGATATCTCCCGCCGGAGAGATGGTACCACAGGTCGGTATCATACGCGACAATGGGCCAGGTAACGAAAAAATAGCCCAGGATCAGACAAAACAGACCCGATATAACGATTAAATATCGCTCAGTATTGTTTCCCAGACCGTTGCCTCTCCAATTAATATTTCCCATAATGGCATGACTTCCCTGGAACGTTTTTAAGCTTTGCAAGCGCTTGTGATCTACCATAAAAATGGTTTGAAGTTCTTTATTGAATCAATAAACGCTTTCGGATTGACGACTGAAGGTATATTGGAATACTTGTCGGTCCATGGCCTCAACATCTCTTTTTTCGGATCCGGGGCGTTTTCTTTCCATTGCAGTTTGGAAACAAGCATATCATTGAGCTGCCGATCCCATGTCAAAACCATCCAATTGGACGCAAAAAGCGCAGACCCCCGCGCCTCGTTCCGATCAGCCAGGGCGAAGGCATTGATAACCCTGGCGTTGCTGAAAAGAACCGGCGCAAGATCAAGATACCTGTTGCTGGTATGAAACAGAATAAGTCCCTTGTCTTTCAAGTGCGCCTTGTATTCCCGGATCGCATCCGTCGTCAGAAGATGCACGGGGACAGAATCTCCACTGAAGGCATCAATGACCAATATATCGTAATACTGCCGGGGAGTCTTCCGTAAGGCGATCCGCGCATCGTCATAAAAGAAGTTCAGTTTTGCGCGGGAATTCTGCAGATAATCAAAGATGTTCACGAAAACAGCAATGTCCGGGTCCAGTTCAAAGAAGTCCATCTCTTCGCCCTTTTTCCCGTAGGCGCTCAGTGTGCCCACGCCCAAACCGATAACCCCGATTCGCTTGGTCGCAAAAAGATTGCTGCTCAGCACCTTCCCCACCGGCGTCTGGCGATGATAGTAGGAAAGAGGTTCCTCTCTTTTCACATTATCTTCCGTGAGGTATTGGACGCCATGCAGCGTGGTCCCGTTCATCAGCTTGAGAACTGCCTGGTCGGCGCTTATTTTGTAAATGCCATAGTAATTCCTGTAGGCACGGATAACCTTACCGTCCGTGGACCAGAAATCTTCAACAAACGGCGCCAGAACCAGGATGATCAGCAGGCATAAGCAGAGCGCCGTCGTTTTTTTGTTCAATTCCTTAAAAATAAAGCCAAACGTCAATAAAATCATCGTCACGCCGAGGACGTTGTATTTCTTGAACACCAGCGGCCAGGCGATTACGAATATGACAGCATACGCAATCAGGCGAAAATTGTAAAAAGTAACCCTGGAAGCCCCCTGCTTCAAGCTCAACGACAATCCAACGATGAAAAGACCCAGGAGAAATTCAAGAGGCGAAGTAAACAATACCGGCACGAGCCAGGTCACGAGAAAGCTGCCCGCGAAGCCGCCTACGGAAACGATCAGATAAAAACCCGTCAGATCATTCTTGTCCTGCGGCCTGCTCTGGTAGAGTTCATGCTGACAAAACATGCAGAGGGCAAAAAGGGACAAGACAAAGGCGATAATCTGAGGCGAAACGGGAAGCATCCTCTGCTGGGCAAAAAAGAAAATCAGGACGCTGAATCCTATCACCAGATGAAATTTCTCTGTTATCCATTCCGGATAAAGCGGCTTATCCCGAAAGGTTAGCATAAAAGAGAGCAGGTAGATGCATAACGGGATGATCCACAGAAGCGGAGAGGGCGCAATTTCATAAGTAATGACATTTGTAACGGAGAGAAAAAGGATGCAACCCGCCGCCGACAACAAAAACCAGTAGAGTTTTTGCCTTACCGCTTCATCGGATAACCTGTATTTACGGGAGAAAACAGATTTATCAAATATTTTAAAATTGGGGACTTCCCTGTTCGTAAAGTCAATTGCCAGAAGCGAGACAAGATAGAGTGCGATAAACAGGAAGTAGAGGATTCTCCAGATCGCAACCTGGGTGTCCAGATCGCAATACGCCTCAAACAGGAAAGGATAGCTCAGGAGCCCCAGGAACGATCCCACATTCGATATGGCGTAGAGCAGGAAGGGATTGCGGCTCTCCGGTAAATCGCTGTGCGCCAGCCAGCTTTGTGTGACAATGCTGATGGTGGAGAGAACAAAAAAGGCCAGCCCGATCGTTAATGACAGTTGCAAAAAAATATCAATCACCAGCGGAATGCCGGCATGGGCGACAATTTCCGGCAGCGACCGGCCGGGGAAGAAAAAAAGCGGCAATAAAACTGGAATAAGATGCAGGTATCTGTATCTGTACATCCCTAATTTCTTAATAATAACATGGGAATATAAATATCCCAGCAGCAAGGCAAACTGAAAGAAGACGATGCAGGCGCCCCAGACAAGATAACTGCCGCCAAACCGGGGCAGGAATATTTTGGCAATTATCAACTCGATCTGGAAGAGTAAAAAAGCGGATACAAAACTTAGAGCATAGAGATAGTGGACTTTTTTCATGATACTCCTCATCGGGTCCGGATATCTGAAATTGGCCAAGGCTCAGGGTCTGAACGACTCGATAAAAAAGAAGGGGGGAAAAATCCCCCCTTCTTTCGTTTTTGTTAAGCGCAGTGAGGTATTTGCCATAAGTCTCTGCGTTTAAGCGATACCTGCATCTACAGTGGTTTTAAGGTATCGGTTGCAACACCATTGGCATCCATAACGAAGCTGCCGCTCAGGTTGGCAGGGGCGGTGACAGTAATAGCCCCGCCGGCCGCGACCACAACCGTATTCCCCTGGCTCGCCTTGGCGGAAGTATAGATAGCCCCTCCGGTAGTAGCAATGGTATCAGCCGGTGCAGATGCCCCCGGATTATCGCCCAGATAGGCCTGGACAGCCGTATAGGCATTCTTAGCATCCGATTTAGCAGTGGCGATATAGCCTCTCGCCTTGTAGGCGCTGAACTGCGGGATGGCGATGGCCGCCAGGATGCCGATGATCGCGATAACGATCATAAGTTCAATTAATGTAAAACCCTTTTCGCTTTTCTTGTGAAACATGCTCATCATAATAATTTCCTCCTAAGTTGTGATATTTACGTTTATTTTATCTTAACTACCCTTGTCAACCGATTATTCGCCCTTACCACCCCCTTTTATTGATATAATCTACGTGCTTCCCGCCTACCATATTGCGTCCCTTAAGAACAGCGAAAACTTATTACCGTCAGGAGATTACGACCCTGAATAAGCAACGGGTGTGCCAAATATTCGTATGCCAGTTGTTTATTTGCACCTGGCAAGACACGGTATTGAATAATTCTACGATGTTGCCAGCCAGCCGATGGCAAATTTTATTGCCCTTATTATGAACCTTATACGGGATAAGGGGGCATTTCCCCCAGCTACCCGTTTTTTACACGGGATATACCGGGAGGCGAAACAATAATGCCGTCAGCATTGATTCCTATTTACGCTGCGCCACTTACATGATAATAGTACCGAGCTATTTCACCTGAAAATACATATCAAATCCCCCTTACTCCCCCTTTTCTAAAGGGGGACTTTACGATTTCCCTCTTTGGCAAATAGGGATTAGGGGGGATTTTCATTATCTTTTGTGACGGCGTACCGTCATGAGCGTTTCATTAGATTGGATGGATACCATGCAAACGACGCTTGTTCAGCAAGGAATAACGATCCTGTTTCTGACTGGTTGGTGCCTGCTCACGATGGGTGTTGGGCGACTCTGCCTGAGCAGCACTGCTATCCGCCTGATCTCCCGGAGTGAAGGCCTTTTTCTCTCGGCCGGAATAGGTCTCGTCATTACCGGTTACGCGGTTTTTCTCCTCGGCGCGACAGGTTCTCTGTCCGCCCCCGGCATCGGTCTGCTGCTGATATCCATGGCGTTGTTTGCCGGTGCGGGGTGGTTGCGCCCCCTCCAGATTGCTCCGGCCGCGCCTTCCGGACGTCCCATTTGGGAGCTCCCGGCCTTGCTGCTTCTCGCTATCCTCCTTCTCGCAAGCTTTGTGTTGACCCTGACGCCGGAAATCAGCAAGGACGCGCTGATCTACCACCTCGCGGTTCCCAAGCTCTATCTCCTTCATCACGGCTTCTACTTCATCCCGGGGAACGCCTTCACCGGCTTCCCCCTGCTGGGCGAGATGAATTATCTGCTGGCCCTTTTCCTCCGGAACGACATCCTCGCCAAGGCGATGAGTTATGCCCTCCTCTGCGGAACATTACGCGGAATCTGCCTCTTTGCCCGCCATGTTCTGCAGAAGCAACAATTTCCCACCCTCAGCATACTGATCTTCGCCTCGATCCCCTCCGTCTTTGCTGTTTCCCATACGGCCTATAATGATCTGTTCGTCACCTTTTTCACCCTGGCGGCGATCTATTCATTTTTCCGCTGGTCCGAGGACCGGCTCACCGCCTGGCTGATCCTTTGCGGCCTCTTCTCCGGCGCCGCCGCCGCGTGCAAATACACGGCCCTCCTCGCAACGCCGCTCGGCTGCCTCGGCATCCTCTATCTGGCAAACCGCAGCGGGGACGGCTCCCGGGAAACTCTTCGCCGTCTCGCGCTTTATGTCGCCGCGGCCCTGATCGCCGGAAGTCCTTTTTATCTGAAAAACTGGATCGTGATGGGAAATCCCTTCTATCCATTCTTCTACGGGATATTCGGCGGCAAGGGCTGGGATCCCGACCAGGCGCGCCTCTTTGATCTGCTTACCCAGAGCCTCGGCATGGGGAGAAGCTTCCTGGACTATCTCCTCCTCCCCTGGAACCTGAGCCTCCGGGCGAAGATGGACGTGGGATTCGACGGCATGCTGGGACCGATATTTCTCTTGACCCTTCCCTTTCTTGCCGCTCTGCGCCGCTGGGAAACACCGCTGCAGATGCTTCTCATCTACGCCCTGCTGACCTTTTTCTTCTGGGCCTCCTCCGTCCAGCAGATGCGCCATCTGATCCCCATCTTTCCCTTACTGGCGCTCATCGTCGGGGCAATCCTGACCCGCTATCGCAGCCGGAAAAATATCTTCGCCCTGCTGCTCTGCATTGTCGCCGGCAGCCTCGTCTTCAACGGCTATCATATTGCCCGCGACTTCATAAAGATCAACCCTCTGCCTGTTGCGGTCGGTCTTGAATCCCGCGATCATTTTCTCTCCCGGACACTCCCCACCTACACGATGTACCACTTCGTCAACCAGACCCTCCCGCCGGATGCCCGGGTCTTTCTCATCTACATGAAGAATTATACATTTCTGTGCGAGCGGGATTGCTATGCCGACGAGATGTTTGAGGCCCACACCCTCCAGAAGATCCTCCGGGAGGAGGCATCCCCGGACCGGGTCCGTAACCGCCTGAAGGCAGCGGGATTCACCCACCTCCTCTATAACGAATTCTATCTCCTCGGCGAGCCGAGCCCGCTATCGGCGGAGGAGAAACAGCTCTTCCTGGCATTTCAGAACAGCCACCTGGTGAACATCCGGCAGCAGGGATACTATCGTCTCTACCGCCTGATTTAGGAAAAATTAAAATCTCCCCTAACCCCTCTTTGCCAAAGAGGGGAACATCACCGAGGGAATAATCCTTGATATTAAGATAATTGCCATCACAATGGAATCGTCAACATTTTACGCCAGCTTTTTCTTCGCCAGGCGCTCCAGGCCCATCTCTTCGCCGAAGGTTGCGGCCAGTTTTTCCGCCAGGGCGGTCAGGGCCGCTTCACCCTCCGTTTCTACCACCAGGTGATATTCGTCCAGCAACTTCAGCTTGCCATATTGCTTGATGATATCATTGGCTTGCTTCACATCAACGGTGAACCAGCCCTGCATGCGGGCCAGCAGTTCTTCCCCCAGCGGGGGGCGTTCGATGACGAGGTCCACCTGGCGGAACTTCGCCTCCCAGCCGATGGCGGCGGGTCTCTTTAAGACGGGCCGCACGGGATCATGCACGGCGGCGCATTTGAACCACAGTAAAGCTCTTTCCATTGTTCCTCCTAAATATCCTTTCCAAGTTCATAAAATAAGGTATAAAATAACAGCGTCATAAAAATCAATCTCACAGGAGATAAAAACGTATGGACATCTTGACCGCCATGAAGGAAAGAAAAAGCGCCCGGGCCTATCTGGATAAGCAGGTTTCCCGGCGCGACATTGAAGAAATCCTGGCCGCCGCCGCCCTGGCGCCCTCGGCCATCAACCTCCAGCCCTGGGAGTTCATTGTCACCTATGGCGAGGAGAAGGAACGCCTAGTGCGCCGCCTGCTCAAGGCGCGCTCGGAACGGGTAGTGGCCTGCGGACCAGGCACCGAAAAACCCCTGCCGGCAGCAATCAGCCGGCGTGCGACGGAGGCGCTGGCCGTTATGGAGCCGCACATATCCGCTCCGGGTCAGACGTTTAACCAGTTTGTCGAGGCGGGCAGTTGCGCTTTTTACGGCGCGCCGGTGGCCATCATGGTCACCATGGACAAGCTATTCCCGGCTATTCGCTACCTGGATGTGGGCCTGGCGGTTTCCCAGTTGCTGCTGGCGGCGCACGCCAAGGGCCTGGCGACCTGCCCGATCGGGCTGATTCTGGCCTATCGCGAAGACATTGCCCAGGCGCTTAATATCCCGGAACAAAAGGAGCTCCTCCTCGGAATCGCCCTGGGTTACGCCGACACATCTGCCCCGGCCAACTCCTTCCGGACCAGCCGGGCCGACCTGGCGGAGATTGCAACCTGGTACGAATGATTGCCGGCGCGCTTCCGGTCGTATAGTACGCCCCGACATTGTTTCAGAAAGGCGTCTCGGTACCAGACTTCGCGGCCCCGGTCGGCCGGCCGGCCTCGCCGTTTTCACCGGGTAAAGTATCATCAAGGAAGCATTCATAAATAGCCGTTTTGGAAGCCCCCTTGACGGGCTGGCCGGTGGCCCGTTCCACTTTCGTAAAGACTATTCCTTCGGGCACGGGAAACACCTCTACCGGCGTTCCCCGCAGGGACTGTTCCATAAAGTAGAGCCAGATCGGCGCTGCCGCCCGGCCGCCCACTTCGTGTCTGCCGAGCGTCCGCTCCTTGTCAAAACCAACCCAGACACCGGCTACCAGGGAAGGGGAAAAACCCATAAACCAGGCATCCCGCATTTCATCGGTGGTGCCGGTCTTGCCCGCCACGGGACGACCGATGCTTTTCACCAACTGGCCCGTCCCGCTTTCTACCACGTCCTGCATGATATAGGCCGTCATGAAGGCAATCCGCGGATCAATAACCTGGGTGCTGACAGGTTGGCTCTCTTCAAAGACATGGCCCGTGCGATCAATGATCTTTCTGATGAAAAAGGGATCAACTTTTTTCCCCTGATTGGCCAGCACACCGTAGGCGCGCACCATTTCCTGCAAGGTGACGCCGGACGTCCCCAAGGCCAGGGAAAGATTTCTCTCCAGCGGTGAAGAAATGCCCATGTTGGTGGCATAGGCGGTGGCATAATCAATCCCGATGTTTTGCAGTAATTTGATCGTGACAATGTTCCGCGAATGAACGAGGGCATTCCGCAGGGTGGTCGGCCCCTGGAATTCCCGGTCAAAGTTCTGCGGCTTCCAGACATTTTTGGCGGCATCCTGATAAACGAGGGGCGCATCAACGACCACTGTGGCCGGCGTCATGCCCTTGTCAAAGGCCGCCGTATAAATTAAGGGTTTAAAAGCCGAACCGGGCTGTCTTTTGGATTGGGTGGCGCGATTGAATTCACTCTTGATAAAATTCCTGCCGCCCACCATGGCCTTGATGGCACCCGTAGCGGCCTCCATGCTCAGGAGAGCGCCCTGCGCCAGCCCCTGCGGGTATCCCTGCCTGGTCTCCAGTTCCGACAAGCCTCTCTCCACCGCTTCCCGCGCTGCCTTCTGCATCTTGATATTCAACGTCGTATATATCTCAAGCCCCTCTTTATAAAGGACATCGCTGCCATACTTCTCCAGGATATAGCGGCGGACATTTTCCACGAAATAGGGGGCGATTTTATCCTTCGGCTTGATGGAACGCAGCGCCAAAGGAGCTTGGACGGCCTCTTCCTTTTCCCGGGGGGTTATGTAGCCGTCTTCCGCCATCCTCTCCAGGACATAGGCCTGCCTCTGCTTCGCGCGGTCGAAATGCAGATAGGGGGAATAATTGGTGGGCGCTTTCGGCAGACTGGCCAGGATAGCCGCCTCGGAGAGGGTCAAATACCTGGCGCTTTTTCCGAAATAGCCCTGGGCTGCCGCTTCGATGCCGTAAGTGCCGTGACCCAGGTAAATGTAATTCAGATAGAGATTCAGAATCTCTTCCTTGGTCAGATATTTATCAATCTTATAGGCCAGGATTGCCTCTTTGACCTTCCGCAGATAACTTTTTTCCGAGGACAGATAAAGGGACTTGGCCACCTGCTGGGTGATCGTACTGCCCCCCTGGACGATGTGGCCCGCCTCGATGTTTTTATAGAAGGCGCGGGTGACGCTTTGCCAATCTACGCCGCTATGCTCGTAAAAACGGGCATCTTCGGCGGCGACAAAGGCCTGCACGGCCCTTTTCGGCAACTCGGAAACCTTGATTAGTTTCCTGTCTTCGGCAAAAAACTCATCAATCAGTTCATTGTTGTCGGCATAGACGCGGCTGGCAATGCTCGGGCGGTAGTCCTTGAGGGCCGCAATACTGGGTATTTCATTCAGTAATACGTAATAGAGGAAGCTGCTGCCCGCCAGGACCGCCACACCGGAAAGTATAAAAACCACAAAAAGCGCCTTGACCAAGAGGGAATATTTCCTTGTCTTAAGTTTGCGGGGAATAAATTTACCGGCGTTCATACTTCCTTTTCTTGTTTCGCTGCGTCCTCATCGGCGGGAACAGGTTTTTTTTCAGCAAATCTTGACACCACGATCCCGACTTCGTAGAGCACCATCAAGGGCAGGGCCATCAAGGTCTGGGTCAGGGCGTCCGGTGAAGGGGTGAGGACCGCCGCTACGATAAAAATGATAAGAATGGCGTACCGCCTCTGTTTAGATAACATCCGGGCATTGACGATCCCGATTTTCGTCATGAAAAAGAGAAAGACGGGCAACTGGAAGGAGACGCCGAAACCGAGAAGAAATTTTAAAGACAGTGACAGGTACTCCTTCAAAGAAAACATTGGTTTGAGAAAATCGGAAGAAAAAGACACAAAAAACTTGAAGGCCGGCGGCAAGACGAGGAAATACCCGAAAAGCACGCCGCTGATAAACAACGTGGAGGAGACCAGGACAAAGGGCAGGACATATTTTTTTTCTCCCGGTAAAAGCCCCGGCGAGATGAATTTCCAGACCTGATAAAGGCAGTAAGGGCCGGTCAGCAAGAGGGACGCGAAAAAGGCAATCTGCATGTAGATGAAAAAAGCCTCCGGCATGCCCGTATAGATCATAAAGCTTTTGGCGGGCAGCACATCGGCCAGTGGTTTGGTAATAATCTTGAACAGCCAGTCCTTAAAGCCATAACAGGCCAGAAAACCTATCCCGACGGCGGCCAGGACGCGGATCAGCCTGGTTCTCAATTCCTCCAGATGGGAGGTAAAAGACATTCTTTCATCAGTAGGATTATCCATAAGTAATCAGATCCTGGGGGAAATCATCTGCATGGTCGGTAACTTACTGAGGTATCGGGGAACCTTTAGTAAGTTAGAAATTATTTCTTGCGTTTTTTTACCCCTCAAGGGGGTACTGAAAAGAGTGGCAAGAAATAATTTCGTAAACTTACTTATCCCGTTTATCGGGGTTGGCAGCAGCATCATAGGGGTGGGAGTCAGCCTTTTTCCCCTCGTCAACCTTTGGCGAAGATGGGGGCGGCGGCGAACCGGCAGCATCATGACTCTTGTTGGACAGAAATGACTCTTTGATATCTTCGACATCCTGTTTTATTTCATCCACCCGCAGGCTTTCCTTCAGCGTCTCCGTGGCGCCTTCGGTGGCCTTGCGAAATTCGGACAGACCCTTGCCAAAGGTCTTGGCCAGATCCGGCAACCGCTTCGGTCCCACGACCAGCAGGGCAATTACCAATATTACCATCAATTCCGGCATCCCGATTCCAAACATTGTTTCCACCTTCCAGTATATGTTGGCGCCAGTATATATACGGTATCCGGGCTTTGTCAACGGTTTATATGAAAATGGATCGTCATAACGGCGTCGGCCGGTATCCAGTCCTTTTTTGACAGGGGGCGGATTACCCTTTGGTTTTCTCCGTGCTGCTCTGGACCGAGCAGGACTGACTCGTTCAGCCCGGTCCTCCCCGTCGCGGGATGCGCCACCCCAGGATAAGGTACCAGATGACCACCACGATCAGCAATAACCAAACCCAGCTCATTTTGCCCTCCTTGCCCTTCCGTGTTACCGGGCATCAGTTCCCAAGCGAACCGCACCCGAATTTTGCCATCCCCAGAAATTAAAAAAGACGAGAAACCGCCTATGCCGTCTTGTCTTTTTACTGGAGTCCATCATTTAATATCTGGTCTATTGAGGGTGATAATCACCACGAAGACCTCGTGATACTTTTCTCGTTAACATCCAGTAGGATTGACTCAATACGCGCATTGCAGTATCTCGTCCGTTTAATCTCTTATGGCACTTCCCGATAAAACTTGAAAGGTAATAAAACTGGTTGTGGCTATGAGGAAATAAAGAAGAGGGCTGCAATGCTTTCTTATCCATAAGCTGTGGTCGGCTTATTAAATAACTGCCTTTGAAGCAGCTCATCATAACCACCAAGATATCGTAAAGCTTTTTTGCTTACCTCCCAGTGAAATGACAAATAACTTTACACTCCGTGATGTAATCTAATCCGGGCATTGCAGCCGCTCTACGGTTACAATCTAATGCTAAACATCGCTTAAGTCAAGAAAAACAAGAAATAATTTCTAACTCACTAAAGCCGTTCTCCGGGTGAAACTTTTTGCCTTTCCCGTTGTTTTGTGGTACGTGCCAGTTCCCGATGGACAAGATAAATCTTCCCAATTTGGAGGCGATTATGTCCCGTAAAACAGGAATTGTTCAAGATACACGCTACCTTTCGCATGTTGTCGGGTTCGACCATCCGGAATCTCCGGAAAGGCTGGCGGCCATTTATGAAATGCTGGCGCTGCCCGACATGGCAGATAAATTTATCCAGATTCCCGCGCGACCGGCGACTATTGATGAACTGGCGATGGTTCACCGCCGCTCCTATATTGATTTGGTGGCCGACACAGCCGGGAAATCCTTTACCCCTCTTGATCCTGACACTGCCACTTCGGCAGAATCTTTTACTGCAGCGCTGCTGGCCGTGGGGGGGCTATTAAACGCCATTGACAGCGTCATCTCCGGCGGGGTGGACAATGCCTTTGCCCTGGTCCGGCCGCCCGGGCACCATGCCGAGGACCGGGGTGCCATGGGTTTTTGCCTGTTCAACAATGTGGCCATCGGCGCTCTGCATGCCATCAACAAGCATCACCTGCAAAGAGTGCTGATTGTTGACTGGGATCTGCACCACGGCAACGGTACCCAGCATTCCTTTTATGAAGACCCGCGGGTGCTTTATTTTTCCACCCACCATTATCCCTATTATCCCGGTACGGGCGACCTGAAAGAAAACGGCCGTGGCGCCGGTCTGGGCTACACGATCAATGTCCCGCTGCGCACGGGGGCCGACAACGGGCTCTATGTAGATATCCTCCGGAAGCTGTTACAGCCGGTAGCCCTGCAATTCCAGCCGGAGCTGATTCTGGTATCGGCCGGCTTCGATATTTACGCAGAGGATCCGCTGGGCGGGATGGAGGTGACCACGGAAGGCTTCGCCGGCCTGACAAGGGTGCTCATGAACATTGCCGATGCCTGCTGCCGGGGGCGTCTGGTCATGACTCTGGAAGGAGGCTACCACATCCAGGGGCAGGCTGCAGCGGTAAAAAAAGTATTGCAGGAGATGCGGGACGACAGGCAGACGGATGTCGAGCTGCTGTTTCCGGCCGCCGGGAATGCCCTGCGGGAAGATCCGATCATTCAACGGGTGATGGATCAGATCAGACCTTACTGGCCTGTATTTTAGTGAGTTAGTATTTGCAAAGCAAATACGTGAACGAACTATCCCCTTCAGGGGATTGAATTGAAGTTTCGGAGGTAGCAGCGTGAAGATAGAAAAACCAGAGGTGGAGTACGTGGCTCATTTAGCCAGGCTGGAATTCGACGCCGCGGAAACAGAAAAGTTCACCTCCCAGTTGAACGATATCCTGTTATATATGGAAAAATTGAATGAGGTGGATACGAGCGGCATCGCGCCGGTGAGCAGCAACATCTCGCTTACCAACGCCTTTCGGGAAGATGTCGTCGGTATTTCTCTCAGCCACGACCTGGCCCTGGCCAATGCCCCGGAAACAAGGGCCGGCTGTTTCCTGGTGCCCAAGGTGGTGGAATAGGATAAGCTATGGAACTTTATGAGTTAACCATCCATGAATTGCAGGGCCGGATAAGAGCAGGAACTGCGACAGCTGCCGACATCGTCTCTGCCGTCTATCGGCGGATTGATGCGGTGGAGGGCAGGGTGCACGCCTATATTACGCTCACCAGGGAACTGGCCGGCGAGCAGGCGGCCCAAGCCGATGCCGCCATCAAAAGGGGCGAGATCAAAGAACTAACGGGCATCCCCATTGCCCTGAAGGATATTTTATGCACGCGCGGCATCAAAACGACCTGCGGATCACGGATGCTGTCCGATTTTGTCCCTCCCTACGACGCCACGGTAGTCGCCCGACTGCGGCAGGCCGGCGCCATTTTCACGGGCAAGACCAATATGGACGAGTTCGCCATGGGATCGTCCAATGAAACATCCTATTTCGGCGTTACGGCCAATCCTTGGGATTTAACCCGTATTCCGGGTGGTTCAAGCGGTGGGTCCGCTGCCGCCGTGGCGGCCGACGAATGCCTGGCGGCGCTGGGCTCCGATACGGGGGGCTCCATCAGGCAGCCGGCGGCGCTCTGCGGTGTAGTAGGCATGAAGCCGACTTATGGCCGGGTGTCCCGTTTCGGCCTGATTGCGTTTGCCTCCTCGCTGGATCAGATCGGCCCTTTTACGAAGGACGTGGAGGACTGCGCCATTATGCTGAATATTATCGCCGGCCATGATCCCCGCGAATCAACCTCTGCACCACTGGATGTGCCGGACTATCGGCAGTTCCTTCCCCGGGGCGTGGAGGGCTGGACGGTAGGCATTCCCCGGGAGTATTTTCTGGCCGGAATAGACCCGGAGGTGGAAGCGGCGGTCAAAAAGACCATTGCCGTCGTCGAGGGTCTCGGCGCGCGCTGCGTCCCCATTTCCCTGCCCCACACGGAATATTGCCTGGCCGTTTATTATATTGTGGCCCCGGCAGAGGCCAGTTCCAATCTGGCCCGCTATGATGGGGTAAAATACGGTTTCCGCTCCCGGGACGGCCGCGACCTCCTGGAAATGTATAAAAAGACCCGTTCCGCTGGTTTCGGCGCGGAGGTGAAACGCCGGATCATGCTGGGCACTTATGTCCTCTCTTCGGGATATTATGACGCCTATTATAAAAAAGCATCCCAGGTGCGCGGACTTATCACGCGTGATTTTGAGCAGGCCTTTCAGACCTGCGATGTCATCCTGACCCCCACGTCACCCACCCCGGCCTTCCGGCTGGGTGAAAAAACCGACGACCCGATGCAGATGTACCTCTCTGATATTTTCACAATTTCTGCCAATTTAGCCGGCATACCGGGCCTGTCCGTCCCCTGCGGTTTCACGACGGGCGGTCTGCCGGTCGGCGTCCAGTTCCTGGCCGGCCACTTTGCCGAGGGGAAACTGCTCCAAATTGCCGCCGCTTATGAAAAGAACGCCAATATTGAAAAAAGGAGACCCAGTCTGTAATGGAATTTGAACCGGTTATCGGGCTGGAAGTGCATGCCCAACTGCGGACGGAAACAAAGATATTTTGCAGTTGCTCCGCTAAATTCGGTGCGACCCCGAATCACCATACCTGTCCCGTATGTCTGGGGATGCCCGGGGTGCTGCCCGTCTTAAACAGAAAAGTCGTTGAGTATGCCTTGAAGATGTCCCTGGCCACGCACTGCCGGATCAACGCAGAGTGCAATTTTGCACGGAAAAATTATTTTTACCCCGATCTGCCCAAGGGCTACCAGATATCGCAATACAACCATCCGCTGGCGGAGCACGGCTGGGTGGACATCGAGCTCGCGACGGGCCGGAAAAAGATCGGCATCACGCGGATCCACATGGAAGAGGACGCGGGCAAGCTCATGCATGACGAATACAGCCCCGTAAGTCTGGTGGACTTGAATCGCACGGGCGTACCGCTCATGGAGATCGTCAGCGAGCCCGATTTGAGGAACCCGGAGGAGGCCGCCGCCTATCTGAAGCGGCTCCATGAAATTCTGGTTTACCTCGAAGTCTGCGACGGCAATATGGAAGAAGGCAGTTTCCGCTGCGATGCCAATGTTTCTCTGCGGCCCGTGGGGCAGGAGGCCTTCGGTATCAGGGCGGAATTAAAAAATATGAATTCCTTCCGGAACGTGCAGCGCGCCTTGGAGTATGAAATCAAGCGCCAGGGCTACCTGCTGGAAAGCGGCAGCCCGGTGGTGCAGGAAACCAGGCTCTGGGATGATGCCCAAGGGGTAACGCACTCCATGCGGGGCAAGGAAGACGCCCATGATTACCGGTATTTTCCGGACCCCGATCTGGTGCCGCTCGTGGTTGACACGGGATGGATCGCCGCTATCGCCAGTGGTCTGCCCGAGCTGCCGCTGGAAAAAAGGGAACGTTTCATCAGTGACTATCAATTGTCTCCTTACGATGCGGGTGTCCTTACCGCGAGCCGGGAACTGGCCGACTATTTTGAAGAAACGGCCCGGCTGTCCGGTCAAACCAAGCCGGCTGCCAACTGGGTTATGGGCGACCTGCTCCGCTTCCTGAACGAAGACAAACGGGATATCAAAGACTCCCCCGTAACTCCTGTCGCCCTGGCGGATATGATCAAACTTATCGAGGCCGGGACCATCAGCGGTAAAATGGCCAAAGAAATCATCGCCGAAATGTACAAAAGCGGCCGGCCTCCCGAGGCCATCATTGCCGAAAAGGGCCTGGTTCAGATTACCGATGAAGCCATGATCACGGGCCTCATCGCCGATATCATGGCCGCCAATCCCGGCCAACTGGCCGAGTATCGCGGCGGCAAAGACAAGCTCTTCGGCTTTTTCGTCGGTCAGGCGATGAAGGCCACCCAGGGTAAGGCAAACCCGCAGATGATCAATGAATTACTCAAAAAAATGTTAGCGCCATGATCAGAACTATTTATTGGGAGAATGACGCCGTCGTCATGATTGATCAGAAGCTCTTGCCTCAGGAGGAGAAGTATATAACCTGCCGTGATTACAACGAGGTCATCGCCGCGATCAACGATCTGACGGTGCGGGGCGCGCCGGCCATCGGGGTGGCGGCGGCGCTCGGCATTGCCCTGGGCGCCCTGAACCTGAACTGCCGCGGGCGAGAAGATTTCCAGGAGTCCTTTACGCAAATTTGCACACAATTCTCTCAAACCCGTCCTACGGCGCGCAATCTCTTCTGGGCAATAGAAAGGATGAAGAAGCGCCAGGCGGAAAGCACCGGCTCGGTAGCGGACATCAAGGCGGCCCTGGTAGCCGAGGCTTGCCTTATTACCCGGGAGGACATCGCCATCAATCGCCGGATCGGCAGGAATGGCCAGGGACTCCTCCGGGATGGCGATCGGGTGCTGACCCACTGCAACGCTGGCGCTCTGGCCACGGCCGGTTACGGGACGGCGCTGGGAGTGATCCGGGCCGCGCGTGAGGAGGGGAAAAACCTGCATGTCTTCGTGGACGAGACAAGGCCGGTTCTGCAGGGCGCCCGGCTGACAGCCTGGGAAATGCAGCAGGAAAACATCCCGGCCACCCTCATCACCGATAATATGGCCGGTTTTCTCATGCAGCAGCGCAAGGTAGATTTGGTCATCGTGGGGGCGGACCGGATAGCCGCAAACGGCGATGTGGCCAATAAAATCGGCACCTACAGCGTGGCCGTGCTGGCCAAAGAAAACGGCGTGCCATTTTATGTGGCGGCCCCCCTGTCCACCCTGGACATATCCTTGCCCAATGGCGATGTCATCCCCATAGAGGAGCGCAATGACGAAGAAGTGCTGTCGTTTCGCGGGGCAAGGACAGCTCCGGCGGGCATGGCGGTCTATAATCCGGCCTTCGACATCACACCGCATCGCTATGTGACGGCCATCGTGACCGAGGCGGGGATTGTCCGGGCTCCCTACGCGGAAAACATTCAAAAACTCTTTTAGTGAGGGGTAATTGCAGAAGTCTTATAAAAAAACACCGCATGTCATTCCGGCGGAAGCCGGAATCCAGAATTTTCAACGCTTTACAAAAACGCTGGACACCGGTTTTCACCGGTGTGACGGCTTTTGCAATTGCCTCGTTTATCGGGGGGCGGCTCAAGATGTCTGAAGCAATCAAAAAAGTAATTATCTATACGGACGGCGCCTGTCAAGGCAATCCTGGCCCGGGCGGTTACGGTGTGGTGCTGCTTTACAACAAGCACCGCAAGGAGCTCGCGGGTGGCTTTCAATTGACGACCAACAACCGCATGGAGATCATGGCCGCCATTGTTGGCTTGGACGCCCTGAAGGACAGGTGCCTGGTGACTATTTATACGGACTCCCAATACCTGACGAATGCCATGACGAAGGGCTGGGTGGAAAAATGGCGGGCCAAAGGGTGGATGCGTAACAAACAGGATAAGGCCCTCAACCCGGACCTCTGGGAACAGCTCCTCGGCCAGTGCCGTCGCCATCAGGTGGAATTCATCTGGGTGCGGGGTCATGCGGCCAACATGGAAAATGAACGTTGCGACCTGCTGGCCCGGGAAGCGGCCTGCGGCCAGCACCTGCGCCCCGATACGGGCTATCGGCCTTAAGGAACGTACTGTAATAATATGTTTTTACCGACTATCGCGGCAGAAATGAAATCCCTGGGCTGGAAACAGCCGGATGTCATTTTGGTTACCGGAGATACCTACATTGACAGCCCCCAGATCGGCGCCGCCGTCATCGGTAAGTATCTGGCAAAGCACGGTTTTAAAACGGCTATCATTGCCCAGCCCGCAACGGAGGACGGCCGGGACATCAAGCGACTCGGGGAACCAGCCCTGTTCTGGGGCGTCACGGCCGGGGCGATAGATTCCCTGGTGGCCAATTACACCCGCCTGAATAAATTCCGTCATCAGGACGATTATACTCCGGGCGGCGTCAACGTCCGGCCGAACCGGGCTACTATCGTTTACACGAACCTGATCCGGCAGCATTTTAAGCCTGCCAAACCCATCATACTGGGCGGGATAGAGGCGAGCTTGCGCCGCATCGCCCATTATGATTACTGGGACGATGCCATCCGCCGCTCTCTCCTTTTTGATGCCAAGGCCGACATCCTGGCCTACGGCATGGCGGAAAAAACCGTGCTCGAACTGGCCCAAGCCTTCCGGGCCGGCGCCGACTGGAGACAAATTCCAGGGATTTGCTATATTGCCCCAACTTCTGCCGGGGGAAACATCCTGCTGCCCCCCTTTGCCGAAGTCGCCGCCGACAAATCTTCCTTCCGCCGCATGTCCGTGTTATTCGATCAGCACGCCGACTATCCCTCCCCGGGATTCACTCAGCAGCATGGCGATCGCTTTCTCGTCCACAATCCACCCCCGTCTCCCTTGACGACAGCGGAACTGGACGAGATCTCGGATCTGGAATTCGCCGGGGATGCGCACCCTTATTATAAAACCGGCGAGATCAGGGCGCTCGCCACGATCAAACAATCCATCACGACGCATCGCGGCTGTATAGGGCAGTGCAACTTTTGCGCGATCGCCGTGCATCAGGGGCGTCAGATTGTTTCCCGCAGCCCGCAGTCCATTATGGCGGAGGCGGCGCGGATCAGCCAGAGACCGGGATTCAATGGCATTATCTATGATGTGGGCGGCCCGACGGCCAACATGTACGGCCTCTCCTGCCGGAAAGGGTGGGCCTGCCCAGACAAGCATTGCCTCATGCCGAGAATTTGCCCCCAGTTGAGGTTCGGGCATCAGGCGCAGATAGCAATTCTCCGGCTGCTGCTGGGTCTGCCGGGCATCAAAAAGGTCTTTGTGGCCTCCGGCATCCGGCCCGATCTGGTCACGGCCGATGAGGAAAACGGGAGACGTTATATCGCGCAGATAGCCAGGCATCACGTCTCCGGACAGATAAAACTGGCGCCGGAGCATTCCGAACCGGCTGTCCTGAAGCTGATGAACAAACCACCCCCGGAATCCCTGCTGCGCTTCAAAGACGCCTTCGACAGCATCTGCGCCACCGCGGGCCAGGATTATTACATGACCTATTACCTGATGGCGGCTCATCCGGGCTGCACAATGGATCACATGCAGCGCCTCAAATCGTTCCTGTCGGCGGGATTAAAAACCACCCCCGAACAGGTGCAGATATTCACCCCCACCCCCGCCACCATTTCCACCGCCATGTATTACTGCGAGACAGACATGGCCGGGAAGAAACTATTCTGCGAGAAAAACCTGCCGGCCATGCAGAAACAAAAAGACCTGATTCGGTGGCGCCATCTTTGATACGGTCAATGTCGTATGGGCCACCTTTTTTGTTGTCGTATCCTACTGCTCCACAAGTTCCACACGTCGGTTCTTAGCCTTTCCTTCTTCTGTTTTATTTGAGGTTATGGGGCACAGCGAACTAACACCGTATGCCTTAAGCCTTGATGAGGCTATTCCATATTTCGATCCGAGCGAATTGGCTACGGCGACTGCGCGATCACTTGAGAGCTTCATGTTGGCGGCGAATGATCCTGTGTTATCAGTATGACCGACGACATGAAGCGTAAGCGCGTTGTTGTTTCTTAGAAGTTTGGCAATTTCGGCAATCGCAGCGTCTGATTCTGGCTTTATCTCTGCTTTGCCTGTGTCGAAGTGTATGCCGTATACAGAGACATGACCCGTCCTCTTGATATCGTTGCCCATCGCCTCGGCATTTGCCTCGACCACCTGTTCCATAACTGCTCTTTCAACAATGGTAAGTCTGTACAAGGTTGGCCAAGCTGATACCGCCACCCATGTTTCTTTTCCCTCATTCTCCAACTTGATAGTTGCACTCCAGGGGCGTTCGCCTTCAAACAGGACCTTCCCCCCAATCTTGGTGAGAGCGTTTTCAATGTTCCTGACTACCTTGAGATCTCCGGGTTCCTTCGCGCCCTGATTGAGGTCATATTGGAAGTAGTACTTGTGGCCTTCCACGGCGATCCTGGAGATCTTCTTGCCGTCTTGGACGAGGAATTCGTGCCTGTCGAAATCCTTGTCACTGTAGGATCCGATGCGGAAATCCGGCATCCGCGTCAGCAGCGGGTGATCTGTGCTCCCTTTTACGTCTTGTGCCGCCACGGAAATTTGCGCGCCGGCTAACACAAACCACATGCAAAGAGTTGCAGTAAGAATCTTGCTCATTTTGAGGCCTCCTTAATTAGTCTTTTATATGAATATTGTCCGATGCTTGAAATAGCAAGTTCGGGTTTTTAGCCGTATATGTTCTTTGCATCGAGCGATCTTCATTCTTACAGGAAATGGCACCTCCGCTTTAAAAAAGGAGCCATTCCATTTGTTAACCCTTTGACGATCCCTAATGGGATTTCTACATGCATAGTAATTCTTTGAAAAGTCAAGAAACAGATTTCATTGATAACCATTAGCAGGGATGAATATCTGGTAATATTGCTGGAAGCTCTCTTTCAGGAAGTTTACTACCCTCTCTTGAACCAGTGCCGGCGATTGTGTTCTTTGAACGCCGCCTCCAGGGTGTCCAGCTTCTTGGGCAGCAGAATGCCTCGTTCGATGAAGTAGTTGCCAATGCGGGGCTGGCGGATTTTCTGGCGGCCCAGTAGTACCAGAACTTGATAAGGGCTCAAACATCCCGTGCGCAGCGCGAACTCGCCAAAGAGCTCCCCGCGCTTCCGCTGCCGCAGGATGTTTTGAATATCAAGCGGGCTTAGCCAGCTCAGTTGGCAGGCAATATCGCCGAGGCGCGGCCGCTGAATCCTCTGCCAGACGATGGCGTCCCACATCTGCCGCAGGGAAATAACTCTGGAATAATAAAGAAACTGGCCGATGAAGATTCTGCGGGAGGGTATCTCCCCCTGGTAGAAATGCTGGCGTTGGGGAGGCGGAGGTTTGGTTATGGGGCGATCAAAACGATATAAAGACCCCGGCGGCATTGTCAGAATGTAGCGATCCGGTTCCTGGATGTACGAAAAGACCTGTTCGTAGGCGCGATTGACCTCTTTGAAGCGCTCCGCCAGAATCGCTTCCGGCACGCCGGTATGATACGCCCGATCCGGGTGCGTGACCATGACCAGCTTGCGATACGCCGTCTTCACCCCGGCCGGTCGCAGGTAGTCGAGAAATTGCGGCGTAATTTTCGCTTCCGGGCCAAAAAGAATCCGGCACGACTGGAGGAGCTGCTTTTCCGGAAGGACGATCCGGGTATTTCTGCCGTCTGTATTCGTGTCCGGTCTCCCTTTACCTATCTGGTCATGGCAAACCACTGTGCCTCTTTAATAGGCCAGGGACATAACATTTTCTATCTATTTGGTCAAAGCCTCCCCGCCCCTTTTTTAAATATTGTTGACCATCAGGAGGTCTTAACCTATACTGGCCGTAAACAAGGGCTTGTAAATCCAAGAGAATTGATATTATAGGACATCGGGCTCTGCTCGTGCCGTCATGAAAAGCTGCACCTCGGCCCTCAGGAATGTGCAACCCCTCTCGAAACCTGTTCCAATTTCGGGTTTGCCGCCGATTACATGACCCGGCATAAACTGACCAAAGAGGTAACCCTTGTCACTCGACGTCATGGCAATCGTGTTATTTGCCGCCGCACTTCATGCCGGTTGGAATGCGCTTGTTCGCGCGTCTGCTGAGAAATTTCAGGATACCGTCTTGATTGTTCTCGGTGCGGGCGTCTGGACAGCGTTCTTATTGCCGTTAGCTCCCCTTCCCGCCGTCGCAAGCTGGCCGTATTTGGCGGCGTCGGTATTGATACATATCGCCTATTTTTCCCTCGTCGCGTTTTCGTACCGAAGCGGCGAACTGAGTTTCGTGTATCCGCTGATGAGAGGCTCCGCGCCGGCGCTGTCCGCAGTTGCCGCCGCGCTTTTGATCAATGAATCGCCTTCGCCGGGCGGATGGGCAGGCATTCTCCTCATTTCTTGCGGCGTACTTGTTCTGGCTGGCGACTCGTTACGTTCCGGGACATTTAGGGCCGCGCCCGCCCTGTTCGCACTGACCAACGCCGGCGTCATTGTTGTTTACACTCTCGTAGATGGTCAAGGGGCGCGACTTTCCGGGCATGCATTCAGTTACACGGGCTGGATGTTCCTGTTGACCGCCCCACTGTTGTTAACCATTTCAGCAGCAGGCCGGGGCCGGGAGGTATTTCAGCGTATCCAGTCCGGTTGGGGCAGGGGCTTGCTCGGGGGCGCCTGCACCCTGGCCTCGTACGGGCTGGCACTTTGGGCAATGACGCACGCGCCTATCGCCCTGGTCGCGGCGCTCCGCGAAACGTCGGTGGTTTTTGCCGCGATCATTGCGGCCTATTGCCTGAAAGAGCCGATTACCTTGCTCAGGTACGCATCAATATTCACAGTGACTGCGGGCGCCATCGTAATGAAGGTGTTCTAAGTGCATCATTCTGCGTCGCTGACTGCGTTCAACGGGCTGTCGCCTTTGCTGTTACGAGGTGGGGGATGGCGTAGGGTCCCTCCCGGATGAAGGCTACTGAAGGTTCGACACCCTTTTTCCGGTAATCGGCCACGGCAAAACGGAGGGCGGTTTCAACCATCTCCCGGACCGCCGGAACGGGGCTGGAGCAATCCTCTCCTGCCATGAAGTCGAGGCCGCACCGGCCGGGCAGCAGGTCATACATCTCGCGCGGGATCGTGTGCGTGCAGTAGAAAAACCGCCCCACGGCGATCTTCCGGAAAACCTTGGCCCACATCTCGGGCTCCCACTGGTCCTTCGTAAAGCGCCAGCCGGGGGCCTCGATCATTTTCAGATAATGGTCCGCTCCCTGGATCTTGAGCAGGTGGAGGAGACTCTTGTATTCCGGCCCGCCGATCGGCTCCGCATCGCGGTTGTCGGTGGCGAGGATCATGATACCTCCCTTCCCGATCGCCGGGAGGGCGTTGTGGGCAGCCTTTACCGCCTGGTAGTGGTTCCGGCCGACATAGCCGCCGTGGGTGAGGATAATGTCGTACTCCCGCTCCACCGGGACGGAGACGGTTTCCCGGATGAGGTCGCCCGCCGCTTCGTGCGCCGCTTCGAGATCCCCGGCGAAGACGCCGGTCAGGCGCAGGTCGCGATCAAGCGTCGTGTTTACGATAAAATCAACGCCCACCGTCCGGGCGATCGCGAGGGATTCCTCGTGGCAGGGGTTGTGCCGGAGGATCAGGTTCTGTGCGCAGGGAGATTCAAGAAAGCCGGGGCTGTGGAACTTCTCGATGGTTCGCTTGTCCACGAGGCCCGGGCAGATCGCCTTCCGTCCGCCGGAGAGCCCCGCCATGTAGTGGCTCTCCACGAGGCCCGTCGCGATCCGGAGGTCGGCCCGGAAAAAGGCGCTGTTCACGAAGACATCCCCGCCGGTCGGGATCTTGCCGATGAAGGTGAGCGAGGGGAGCGCCTCGCAGTCGTGGTCGTGCACGGGGTAGTCCCGGAGGATATCCTCACCCAGAATTTCGACCCGTTCGGCCTGGGTACTCGGCCGGTGCATCCCGTTTCCGATGACGATGGTGGTGTTTTTCCGGGAGATTCCCTCCGCCTCCAGCCGGTTCAGCAGAGGCCGGAGGAGGCCGGTCTCCCCGCGGTAGGGGACGGGGCGAGTGATGTCGGAGACGGTCACCGCGGTGGTAAGTTCTGCCGCTGGTTTTCCCTTGCTCCGGATGATCTCCGCCAGCGGCGGGCAACCGATCGGATGCGACAGGGCCTCTTCATAAGCGGCCTTGGGGTCGGAAATGAGCGGAATCCCTTTCATGCCGAGGATGACACAGTGCGGCGGAACGCGGACGTCAAGCCGGTAGCGGCCATAATCAACCGGGATCTCTCTCCAGTCCGTTGTGTCAACCGTCTGCGCGGTTTTATGGATGTCGGATTGCATATCGGTCTCCGGATAATGACGATATAATATTACCCCTGTTTTTCCAGGGCAGTCCTGATCAGGTTTTCTGCCTTCATTACCAATTCCTCCGCGGTAATGTCGCCCGGCTCAAGCGGATCAAGAACGCTGTACGTGACATTTACCCCAAAGGACATCGGATATAATCCCTTTTTCATAAGTTCGTAATTACCGTCAATCACCAGCGGCACGATCACCGCTCTCGGCGCAACTTTCAACAGGGCCTTTATTCCTGCCGGCTTAAACGGTTTCATTTTCCCATCTTTTGTCCGGGTGCCTTCGGGGAAGATACTGGCGGTGTAATTATTATTTTCAATATATCTGCCCAGCTTTTCGATCTCCAGGACAGCTTGCCGCCGTTTATTCCGGTCAATCAATACCGACCCCCCATACCTTAAATTATAAGATACGCTTGGTATGCCCTTGCCCAACTCGATCTTGGAAATAAATTTGGGGTGATAATGGCGGAATCCCCATACGATGGGTGGAATATCCAACATGCTCTGATGGTTGGAAATCAGGATGATGGGCCGTCCCTTTGGTAATTTATCAAAACGCCGGAACGAAATTTTTGTCCCTAAGATGAGCAGGCTTTTGATGAGCAGGATATTCATGATTTCCACTGATTTTTTATGGGCATTATATCCCCAGATATTCCTGCAAATCACTTGAATGGGATGGAATACGACCAGCAGGAGTCCAAAAACTATGAGATATACGGGTGTTAAGAGATATCCAAGAAATTTCGTAATTGCTATTTTCATCTGAACTTTCCTGTCCAAATTGCGGCGATGATTTACTTTACCGGACCAGACTATGCAAGCTTTCTTAAGAAATCAACAAAAATAACATTTGACGAAAGAAGACGACTCCGTAAAAAGTCGTTGTCATCCTTCGACAAGCTCGGGATGAGCGGTAGTATGTTTTATAACTTACCGTAACTACAGTAGCTCCGCTCATGGTGAGCTTGTCGAACCATGAACTGAAAGCTTATTTTTGACTTTTTTCGAGGTCGTCAAAGAAGAAACTCATGGATCATAAAAACCATCCGCCCGCTGCGCTCGCCTGGGGACTCGGCGCAGCCTTCTCCTTTAGGGGTTTCTACCATACGGGATACCCGTCGCGACAAGCTCCGCCGAAAACCACTGCCGTCAGCGGGAGGGGAACGGAGTAAAAAATTCGCGCGGGTTAACTCTAATAAGTAAAACGTCATCCACAACGATAATGGCGGATTCCGAACCGGAATCGCTGATGTTGTTTCCTCAATAATTGTGATATGAAAGGTGGCCGATTGCACCGGAATCACGCGTAAGGTCATTACCAAAGGGTACATGGTTGCAAGGAGGACGAAACATGGTCATGCTGAACGAGACACCGGCAGGCAATGCCGCAGAAATTCCCGTGCTTGAAGCCCGTACCCTCGAAGAGGCGGAGACCCTCCAGCGATTGATGAAGGAACAGCAGCACACCCAAAAGGTGTACAACGAGCCTTGGAGAGGAGGTCATCATGAATAAAGAAAAAGATAATAAACTCGCCTTGTTCGAAGGAAAACGGATCCGAAAAACGCTTCACGAGGACGAATGGTGGTTTGTCGTGGAGGATGTTGTGCTCGCTCTCATCGAATCGCGTGACCCGAAGCAATATATCCAGCGCATGAAGCAGCGCGACCCTGAGTTGGGTAAAGGGTGGGTACAAATTGTACGTACCCTTTCCATCCCTACCGAAGGCGGTCCGCAAAGGCAGAATTGCGCCAATACCGAGGGGATCTTCCGTCTGATCCAATCCATCCCCAGCCCCAAGGCCGAACCGTTCAAGCGCTGGCTGGCGCGGGTAGGCAAGGAGCGGATTGACGAGATCGAGAACCCCGAACTGGCCATGGGTCGGATGCAGGAACTCTACGAGAAGAAAGGCTACCCCAAGGAGTGGATTGACAAGCGGCTGCGGGGGATCGCCGTCCGGCAGGATCTGACCGATGAATGGAAAGACCGAGGCGCTGCGACCCGTCTGGAATTCGCCATCCTGACCAATGAGATCATGCAGGGCACGTTCGGCCTCAAGGTGGATGAGTACAAACAGATCAAAGACCTGGAGCGGGAGAACCTCCGCGATCACATGACCGATATTGAGTTGATCCTGACCATGCTGGGCGAGGCGACCACCACGGAGCTGCACCGGGACCGGGATTCGCAGGGCATGGCGCCGCTGAAAAGGGATGCTCAGGCGGGCGGAGCCGTGGCCGGCAGGACGCGCAAGGACATTGAGGCCCAGACCGGCAAGCCGGTCATCTCAAGCGGGAACTTCAAGAAACTGTCCGCCAGGAAACCGAAAAAGCTGAACGCACCTCCGCCCGATGCATCGAGGCCATATGATACGCGGAAAGGCAAAAAAATGGTTGTGCAAAAACCGTCCAGAGCTTAGTATCATTTTAGCCGAAGAGGAGGTCATACAATGAGTTCGAAAAAACTGGATCCCACCGCAGGTGGGAAAAAACGCGATCCTGATTTCATCAATGCGGGAATTGCATTAAAACGCGCGGCCAGAAAGGCCAGACAGCGGGCCCAGCAGGCAGGCATCGGTGTCATCGTGCTCCAGGATGGCAAGATCATGGAAGAACGACCGGATCACCCCTAAAGACCGACGCAACACTCCCTTAGTATTTGATAATTATATGGGAAGTGTTCCTGGTTTTTTCAGATATGGCTGATAACGGACATCGGGCAGAAGTGCAAGTTAATAAATGGTTAGGATCAAGGCTATGAACAGAATGCAGACTGAAATGCTTGAGGAACACCTCCCTTATCGCCTGACGCACCTTGATGGGCTCTGCTGGGCATGTGAGGTACTCATCTCAGGAGAGAAACCATCGGATGTGAGCATTACCTTTGATGGCGTCACGAAACTTAAGCAAACCGCTGTATTGTTCTTGACTAATTCCTTGGTGGAGGCTGGTCTTCTTTACTGTCGTGTCCTCTTCAACTTCTTGGGCATACGTTTAGAAAGAAATTTGCATAAACTTACAATTATAACGAATCCTGGTTCTGGCGATGATTATAGTATCGTCAAGCTTGGGCTGCCCATCCTGACACTTGACGATCTCCGTTTGGCTCCAACCGGTATACCGGGAGAAGTTGAAGAATCTTGCCGGCTTACTCTATTGGCCACAAACAAAGGTGTAGCACATTTTACAGACTCGATAACTCCGAGGTCTCAAGCGCAAGATGCCCTTTGCTGTGCAAAAACTGTTATGTGGCTAACTGAGGAGTATGTCTATAAAAGGATAGGGCTCGCTGCACCGTTCTACAAGCATTGGACGAAGGCCTGACCAATGCGTCCACCCGATCGCCGAAAAAGTCGGCTCCGAGTGACGCTAATGTTAACAGCAAAATAAAGAAAATGGAGGCAAATAATGGAGACACAAACCATGAATATTATTGCGGTCATTGTTGGTCCGATTATCGCTGTCATCATTACATTGCTGTATCAAAGGCATAAAGAAAAACAGGACACTAAGCATAGGGCCTTTCTCCTCCTAATGGCTCATAGAAAATCCATACCACCAAACTATGCAATGGTTGAAGTGTTGAATACACTGGATGTGATATTTGCGAAAAATAGAAAGGTTATAGATTTATGGCACAAATATTATACCTTGCTTGCTCAGCCTTATTCTCAAGAGAGGGATCATACGTGGCTGGAACTCCTAAGCTCAATTGCGGAAGATTTGCATTATCCCTCGCTGCAGCAAACTGATCTCGATAAATTCTATGTTCCGCAAGGTCATGTAGATCAATACGAATTACAGGGGAAAATACAGAAGGAATTTCTTAGGGTTCTTGAGAATACTTCATCACTTGTCGTAACAAAGAAAGAGGGTGATAAAACATAATAAAAACTCAAGTTCACCAATCACTGCAGCAGACAGCTACGCTGCCGCTGACCTTTGGCCTTATGTCTTCACGACCGAACTCGCAGCTTCCTGAGTACGAATAAAAGTATAATACCCGCAGGAGACAGAAATGGCAGGCAACAATGAACTCGAACGGACCCTTTGGGCGGCGGCGGACAAGATGCGCTCCAACATGGACGCGGCGGAATATAAGCATGTCGTCCTCGGGTTGATTTTTCTCAAATACATCTCTGATGCCTTTAATGACCTGTATCAGAAACTTAAAGAGGGCCAGGGCGAGTCCGAGGGGGCAGATCCCGAAGACGCGGATGAGTACCTGGCACACAACATTTTCTTTGTGTCCGAAAAAGCCCGCTGGCAGTACCTGCAAGACCGCGCCAAACAGCCGGAAATCGGCAGATTGGTTGACGATGCGATGGATGCCATCGAGCGCACCAACCCGCCGCTCAAGGGCGTACTCCCCAAGATTTTCGCCGACCCGGACTTAAACAAGCTGCGCCTGGGCGAGTTGATTGACCTGATCGGCACGATTGGCTTCCGGCAGGATGGGCGCCAGGCCCAGGATCTGCTCGGGCGCGTCTATGAATACTTCCTCGGCCAGTTTGCCGATGCCGAAGGCAAGAAGGGCGGACAGTTCTACACACCCGTCAGCATTGTCAAACTGCTCGTGGAAATGCTCGAACCTTACAACGGGCGCGTCTATGACGGCTGCTGCGGCAGCGGCGGGATGTTCGTGCAGAGCGAAAAGTTCGTGCTGAACCATCAGGGGAACATCAAAGACTTATCCATTTTTGGGCAAGAGTCCAACCCCACCACCCTGCGCCTGGCACGCATGAACCTGGCGATTCGCGGCATCGACGCCAAACTGGAACTGGGCGACACCTTCCTGAATGACCGCCACCCCGACCAGAAAATGGATTTTATTCTTGTCAATCCGCCGTTCAACGTGAGTGATTGGAGCGGCGAGCAGTTGCGCGATGACGCCCGCTGGGAATATGGCCTGCCGCCGGTCGGCAATGCCAACTATGCCTGGCTGCAACACTTCATCCATAAACTGAGCCCGAACGGTACCGCCGGGATTGTGCTGGCCAACGGCAGCATGAACAGCAACACCAGCGGCGAAGGTGAGATTCGCAAGAACATGATCGAGGCCGGGCTGGTGGACTGCATGGTGGCCCTGCCCGCGCAACTGTTTTACAACACCATGATTCCCGCCTGTTTATGGTTTTTGGCGCGCAACAAGACCAACCATAAATTCCGCGACCGCTCGCAGGAAATCCTGTTTATTGACGCCCGCAAACTGGGCGTTATGGTAAACCGCCGCAACAAGGAATTAAGCGATGAAGATATCGCCCTCATTTCCGGAACCTACCACAACTGGCGCAGTAAAAATGGTGAGTACGAAGACAAAGCGGGCTTTTGCAAATCCGCAACGATTGAGGAAGTAAGGAACAACAACTATGTGCTCATGCCCGGACGCTATGTGGGCACGGAAGAAGAAGCCGGTGACGGCATCCCCTTTTCTGAAAAAATGCAAGTCCTTACCACCAAACTTGCCGGGCAGTTTGCGAAAGGCAATGAACTGGAAAAGACCATACGCGAGAACCTGAAGGGGATCGGCTATGAGTTCTGAGATTGAAACCGTCAAAGCATTATTGAAACAGGTCAGGGAGCTGATTCTTGCCGCCCGGAAGGCCACTGCCCGGACTGTGGACAGCATCCAGGTTGTAACTTGTTTTGAAATCGGCCGCCGCATTGTCGAGCATGAACAGCAGGGGGCTGACCGCGCCAAATATGGAAAGAATTTACTGCGGGATTTGGCAGCACGCTTGACAAGTGAGTTTGGGCCGGGGTTCTCAAAAAGCAATCTGGAGTATATGCGTCGTTTTTACCTGATGTATCAGGACAGTTATCCGGCAATTGCCCAGACGGTGTCTGGGCAATTAGTCCAGGGTTCAAAATCCGAGACGCTGTCTCGGAAATTTCCCGTTCCTCCAAAAAAGCCGTTGCCACCGATGGGCTTTACTCTGTCCTGGTCGCAGTACGTCTTTCTCATGGGGATCAAAAATAAGGACGAACGGAGCTTTTACGAAATAGAAGCCGCAGCTCAAGGCTGGTCTGTTCGGGAACTTAAACGCCAGTTCAATTCAGGACTGTATGAGCGGTTGGCTTTGAGCCGCGACAAGGAGGGCATCCGCAAGCTGGCTCGAAAAGGCCAAATTATCGCCAAGCCTCAAGACCTTCTCAAAGAACCCTATGTATTGGAGTTTCTTGGTCTGGATGAAAAATCGCAATACTCCGAAACCGATCTGGAGTCGGCAATCATTGATAAGCTGGAGCATTTTCTTCTGGAGCTGGGCAAGGGTTTCCTTTTTGAGGCCCGCCAAAAGCGCTTTACCTTTGCTGAAGATCATTTTTTTGTCGATCTGGTTTTTTACAACCGGTTATTACGCTGCTATGTTCTGATTGATCTTAAAATCGGCAAACTGACCCATCAGGACCTAGGGCAGATGCAGATGTATGTCAATTATTTTGACCGTTATGTAAAGAGTCCCGATGAAAAGTCCACGGTCGGGATTATTCTCTGCAAGAAAAAGCATGATGCCCTGGTAGAAATAACACTCCCGCAGGATGCCAATATTTTTGCCTCCCCCTATCAGTTGTATCTGCCCACCAAGGAAGAACTGCGACAAAAGCTCCTGGATTGGACGGCAGAACAAGAGGAGAAACGGATATGAATTCCGGTCTGATAGGCATCGAAATGCTGCGGTTCCAGTTGAGGGCATCGGTGCTTGCCGTCTTCCTTCAGTTTCTTGAATTTTTCCAACAGGTTGTTGGACTTTTTGCTCTGTCGGCAATTGTGCAATGGCCTGTTGCACAATTTGGTTGGGAAGGGCTGCTGAGACGTAAAACCGTAAGAATCCCCGATTATTTCCAGGGAAGCCTGCCGATCATAGAGCAAATTGAGGCGGCGCTGGGAGGAGAGCGGGGGTGAGTCGCGAGGGATGGGACCAGAAACAATTAGGAGACTTGGTGACTTTTCAGCGAGGTCATGATTTGTCCAAGTCTGAATTTGTTCATGGTAAATACCCTATTGCTGGGTCAAATGGGATTATTGGCTATCATCATGCACTAACCACGAAAGGTCCATCAATTACAATTGGAAGAAGTGGCAATTTGGGAACGCCTTATTTCTACAAAGATGATTTTTGGGCACATAACACAACTTTATATGTGAAGGAGTTTCATAACACAGACCCTAAATTTATCTACTATTTATTGAAAACACTTGATTTCACACAGTTTAATTCTGGAAGTGCAGTTCCAAGCTTGAATCGCAATTACATACATCCTTTAGAAGTCTACGTCCCGGAGACTATAGAGACCCAACGCCGCATCGCTTCCATTCTCTCCGCGCTGGACGAAAGAATAGAACTCAACCGCCAGACAAACGCCACGCTTGAAGCTCTGGCGCGGGCTCTGTTCAAATCCTGGTTCGTGGATTTTGACCCCGTCCGCGCGAAAGCTGATGGGTACACTCCCGTCGGCATGGATGCTGATGCTGCGGAGCTTTTCCCCAATAAATTTATCAAAACAGAACTTGGCGAAATTCCCGTTAGCTGGGAAATCAAGAGCATTGGGGAAATTGCAGAACGTGTTGCGATGGGCCCTTTTGGTTCGTCAATCAAAGTAGAAACTTTTGCCGATGAGGGCATCCCTATTATTAGTGGGCAACACTTGCGCGGGTTCATGCTTGAAGATTCAACGTATAACTTCATTACTTTGGAACATGCGGAAAAACTTAATAAAGCAAATGTTTACCCTGGCGATGTTATCTTTACGCACGCGGGTAATATCGGGAATTTGGCTTTTATCCCCGAAGATTCGACATACCCACGATATGTAGTTTCACAACGCCAGTTTTTTATGCGCTGTAATCCCGCAAAAATAACACCCAGTTTCATTACTTATTACTTCCAGTCACCGGAGGGTTTGTATAAATTACTTGCAAACACATCATCAGTAGGCGTGCCTTCCATTGCACAACCTGTGACATATTTGAAATCAATCAAATTGCCAATCCCACCGCGGGCAATTTTGGAAGCGTTTGAACAAATTATTATACCACTACATCGTAAATATAGAGAGAATAACCGCGAATCAAGCACACTGGCGGAGATGAGGGACGCACTCTTGCCCAAATTGATGAGAGGAGAGATCGAAGTATGAGCGGTACTCTTTACGAATCTGAGATCGAACAACTCGCCCTCGAATTGCTGCGCGACGAAAACGGCTATATCGTATTGTTTGGTCCCGATCTGTTAGAAGGCGCTAACCCGGAGCGTGTTTATAGTGAAGTCATTCTGCCAATCCGCCTGCGCGCCGCCATCGACCGGCTCAACCCGCATATCCCCGCCGAAGCGCGCGCAGATGCCTTTAAAAAAGCCCAGCGCGCCTTGGCGCTGACCGTGATTGACAATAACGAAGCCTTTCACAGCCTGCTCACTGAAGGCGTGGATGTCAAATTCAGTGTGGGCGAGGGCAAATCCCGCACCGATAAAGTCTGGCTGGTGGATTTTGCCCACCCTGAAAACAACGAATTTTTAGCCGTCAACCAGTTTACCGTCATCGAGGGGCAGGCCAACAAACGCCCCGATATCGTCCTGTTTATCAACGGCTTGCCGCTGGTGGTGATCGAACTCAAAAACGCCGCCGATGAAAACGCAGACGTGCAGGCGGCCTTCCACCAATTGCAAACTTACCAGCAAGTCATCCCCTCCCTGTTCACTACCAACGCCTTTCTCGTCATCAGCGATGGCTGGTTTGCCAAAGCCGGCACCATCTCCAGCGATTATTCCCGCTTTATGGAATGGAAAAGCGTGAATGGTGAGCGCGCCGTTGATTCCCGATGCGAGCCGGAGATGGAGCCGCTCATCAAGGGGCTGCTCAACAAAAAGACACTGCTCGATGTCATCCGTCATTTTATCGTCTTTGAAAAGACCAAAGAGAAAACCGTCAAAAAGGTGGCCGCCTATCACCAGTATTTCGCCGTCAACAAAGCCATTGTCTCCACCATCCGCGCTTCTGCCAGTGAAAGCGGGTGTTTTGTCACCGAACACCCTTCCGTCTATGGCTTGCCGAGCGTCGAACGCCAGCCCAAGGGTGATAAGCGCGCCGGTGTGGTCTGGCACACCCAGGGCAGCGGCAAGAGCCTTTCGATGGTCTTTTACGCCGGGAAGCTGGTTTTGCAGGAGGAAATGTACAATCCCACCTTGGTAGTGTTGACGGACCGCAACGATCTGGACCAGCAACTCTTTGAAACGTTCAGTAATTGCCAGCAGTTACTACGCCAGACGCCCGCCCAGGCCGCCAACCGCGATGACCTGAAAAAGTTGCTTTCCGTAGCCTCCGGCGGCATCGTCTTTACCACCATCCAGAAATTCCTGCCCGCAGAAAACGGCGCAAAATATCCCGTTCTTACCGAGCGCCGCAACGTGGTGGTGATTGCCGATGAAGCTCATCGCAGTCAATACGATTTTATTGACGGTTTTGCCAAACACATGCGCGACGCCCTGCCGCATGCCTCCTTCATCGGCTTTACGGGCACACCGATTGAAAAGGAAGACAAAAACACCCAGGCGGTCTTTGGCGATTACATTGACGTGTACGACATCCAGCAGGCGGTGGCCGATGGGGCGACGGTGCGCATCTACTACGAAAGCCGCTTGGCCAAAATCGAACTCTCCGAATCCGACCAGAAACTGCTCGATGAACGCGTGGAAGAAGTCACCGAAGACGACGAGCTGACCGACCGCCAGCGACGCTTTGCCAAATGGGCGAGCAAAGAAGCAGTGGTGGGCAGCGCCAGCCGCCTGAAGCAGGTCGCCGCCGACCTCGTCCGGCACTTCGAGCAGCGCCTGAGCGCGGCGGACGGCAAAGGCATGATCGTCTCCATGAGCCGCCGCATCTGTGTCGAAATGCACAAGGAAATCATCGAACTGCGCCCGGACTGGTACAACTCCGAAGACGACAAGGGTGTCATCAAAATCGTCATGACCGGCTCCGCCAGCGACTCGCTCGACTGGCAGGAGCACATCCGCAACAAAGAGCGCCGCAAAGCGATCGGCAACCGCCTGAAAGATCCCAAAGACCCCCTGCGGTTGCTCATCGTGCGCGACATGTTCCTGACCGGCTTCGATGCGCCCTGCCTGCACACCATGTACGTGGACAAGCCGATGAACGGGCACACCCTGATGCAGGCCATCGCCCGCGTCAACCGCGTCTTTGGCGACAAGGAAGGCGGGCTGGTGGTGGATTACATCGGCATCGCCCAGGATTTGAAG
>JAPLJV010000006.1 GCA_026388415.1 Deltaproteobacteria bacterium
TAAGGTGTTCCATAGCCTGAATGCAGTTGAAGATGAACTTGTCACTTCCCTGGCGACTTTGGAAAAGGATAATCATACAGTGGCAGGGCTAACCGGTTTCGAATGGATCGTTAGTATATCTATGAATGCAAATTAGTATGAACCACTGCCGGGAGCAAGACGGCGTCACCAACAACAACGCATTCACCTGGTGCAAGATTTGGCAAGATGTCTGTAATTCCACTTGAGTTGTCAGGGAACAGCCTCTTGACATAGTTTTGGTCAGCGTTGTTGGTCAACCGCAAGGCAAGGAAGTTGTTGCATTGTGCGAAGATGGTCTCTGATACCTCAGATGGCCTCTGACTCACGACCATCAGGCTCAGACCATATTTCCTTCCTTCCTTGGCTACACGTTCTAGCGATTTCCTGGATGAGCGATATGCGGCATCGTCCCTCTGCGGAATGTAGTTATGGGCTTCCTCGCATACGATCATGACGGGCACATCATTGAGGGCTTCCTTCTCTTGGCGCAACTTGGAGTAGTGGAAGCAAAAGTCGAAGATTAGACGGGAGACGAGGCTCACCGTGATGCTAAGCACCTCAAACGGGATGCCGCTGAGGTCCACAATGGTTACGTTCGCCTTGTTCAGATAGCCGAGGAACTGCTTCATGATCTCCTCGAAATCACCGGTCTTAAAGGATTTGCTGTCGGCCTTCGATGGATGAAGCAAAAAGCCCAAGCGCTTGTCTGCCAATTTCGTCTCCAAGCGCGACACGAATCGGTTGAATTCACCATTGAAAGGCCCGTTCGTCGCCTTCGTTGCGTTTGCGGTCGATTGGGGAACGAACGTACATAACTTATCGAAGTAGTGGTCTTTGCGGTCGGCAACCAGGGTGCTATCTGCAAGCTTCGGTCTGTTTTCCCCGTCAAGGCGCCCGATGATCTCCCGGTTCATGTTTTCGATATATCGATATACTTCCTCTATGGCGAAGTAGACCGGCGTATCGTAGGTCATCTCCTTAATTGTCGGGTTGTGTCGTTCCTTGTTCAGGATGACGGCCTGCTTAAACTGGCTGACTTGATTATGCGAGTTCTCCTCATTGCTTTCGATGAACATGCTCTCCAGTTCCTCTGAGTTCATCAGCCAGTACGGGAGGCAAAGGGAGTCAATGTCTAGCCTGTTCAATGTGAATGACTGGTCTTTGGGAAGCGCGAATGCCGCGCTGTATTCATCGTGAATGTCGAAAATGACGATGTGCGAGTTGTTTTGCTTTCCGAGGTTGTCGTTCCTTTGAACTGCAATGCCTACGACATCCTGAAGGATCCGGGCCACTGTGCATGACTTTCCAGAGCCTGTTGACCCCACTATAGCGATGTGCTTGCTGAAGAAGCGGTCCCCATTGACCTTCAGTGCAATGGACTTGTTGAGTGATAACTGACCGAGCGGAAACTGGTACTCAGCATCCTCAGCAAACAGCCTGTCCAGTGTATCTCTGTCTGCTGCAAAGGCTGGCTCTGTTGGAACCGGCAAGAGCACGCTGGCTCGTTCAAATGTCTTGCCCCCGACGAGAGTCCCGACGGCTTGGCATTCTATGTGAAACTGCCATGCAGGCTTACCATCCTTGTCTTGTGCAATTACTCCTTTGACGGTGCGAATCGCGGCCACGGAGAAGTCGTTGTTACCTTGTGCGATGCGCAGGTACCTACCAACTTGGAGGTTTGCTTTGTGCTCCTCGAACACCTTCAGGTCGTCTACAACTACGATGATGGCTTCGGGTGCGCAGGACAGGACTTGACCGATTCTATTCATAGACATTGCTGACCCCCATGACATACTTGATTTCCTTGAGTGATCTTGCCGCTAAGCGCTCGACATTCACATCGTCCGTATTGAGTGAGTCGCATGCTGGCTCGCCGATGATGAACAGGTCATCACACTTTTGGTTGTTGAGCACGGCTGCGTTATCTTCCCAGCGAAGCAGTCTTACGGAGAATTCGCGTTTAATCGTGCCTCCAGCGCCCTTGCTGGAAAGTGGGTCCCGGAAGAACCATGATTCATCGAAGTGTTCCCCGATGCAACCGTCTGTTGAGATGATTCCCTTCGCGTATAGACGGTACTGAATGTCTCGATAATCGTCTTTTGAAGTGCAAAGGCACAGCACAGGCGTGCTGATGTGCGCAGGCTTAAAGTGATACTTGTTGAGGTAGTCGCTAACAAAGAGAACGATTTCCGCCGCGTAGTCATCCAGACTCTTGGAATCAACGACTAGATAGCGGAGGCGGGCGTTTTTATCGAGGTGCATTTTGAGCTGTTTGCGTCTGGCATCAAGCAAGTGCTTGCGAGAACGCAGGGCCATGGTCCACCGAGTAATGGCCGTCTTGCGAATGCCCTTCAAATTCTCAAGGAACTGCCGCTTGGTGGTTTTGCGTTGAGTAGGATCGTGTTTTACGCTGAGTCCGGCTATCATGTTAATTGCATTCGGATACGCGAGGGTATCGATCTCACCTGCAGGAATCCCGCTTGCCTTGAGTGCAGCACTAACCTGAGCAACAAGATCGTCATACGTCGAACCGAACTCCATAACGAATCTGGTAAGGAACTGATCAAGGTCGACTTTGCCGCGAAGCGTCGTGATGTACCGCTGGAGGTCTTTGTTGACCGAATTTAGCGCAGATTCAAGATCGGCCCGCCCGACAGTAGGCTGTGGCAGCACCCCTTTCACGCTCGGATAGTGAGCGAACAGTACGTATCGAATCTGCGCGGTGCGGTTCGCGTGAAAATGGTCCATCATCTGGAGCAAGGGCTTGAAGATAGCACTCGGCGTAAAGGTGTCACTTGTTTCATGGTATTTGCATTGGATGGCCGTCATCAGTGCCGGTGTCGCGATCTCGACATCCTCGATGATACCTTCCACTGTGATGATGGCGTCATCTTGGGAAGTCAGGATTTCAAGCAGGGTTTTATTGAACTGATAAAGGAACCCTTTGATTGTGTAATCAGCAGATCGTGACATAGATATCCTTCGTCCAAATGGTGCCCAACCATTTATTAACTTGCACTTTTGCCCGGCACCCGCTATCAGCCATATCCGGGTGACAACTTTGAAGCAAATGCATATGCCCTGACTCGACGCCATGTCAAGAACCAAAACAGCCGATAATTATCGATCAAGTCCGTCCATATTTGCTCCCCAATCACTACTCGATTCGCACCGAGTATTCCTATCTGGACTGGATAATGCGCTTCATCCGCTTCCATTGCGTGTGTTCGCGCGATGATCTTTTTCCTGCTTAACCCAAGAGAGTATCGGTGCACAGATACTATTTATCATACTGATATTATTTTATAATCACACGACCACCAAAAAGTTTTGCCTTGAAAATCTGTTCCTCAATTTCCTACCTGAGCAGCGTGTTCAGATAGTTGTCTATTTCCGTCTTGAGGCTGGTAATGGAAATCCGGAAGTTTTCCCGGTCGTCGTCCGTCCAGGCTGACATATCGATGGTCCGGATCTTTGTCATGGACTTGTCCATCATGTCGAAAACTGCCTGGGGTTCGTTGGGAATCTGCTTCTTCCGGATGGTTTTTCCCTTCTGTTGTTGGGTCTTATAGGCATTATAGGCCGTTATCATGCTCCGGGCCTGCTTCTTCTTGGCAATGACGATGAGGGCGGTTCTGGAGATCGTCCGGTCTGCCCGACATTCGTCGCGGATCTCTTGGGGGAGCTTGTTGAGACTCAATATCTCGCTCAAGGTGTTCTGAGCCTTGCCGATGATGCCGCCTAATTGTTCCTGGGTGTACTGCTGGTCAGCCATCAATCGCTGCAGGGCCTCTGCCTCTTCTACCCAAGTGAGATCCTGGCGCTGGAGGTTTTCGATGAGCGCGATTTCTGCGGCGTTGCCTTCGATGAAGATGCCGGGAATCTCGGTGAGACCGACTTGGCGGGCGGCAGCGATGCGGCGTTCGCCGGCCACGATGATGGCCGTACCGTCCGGGCCGCAGCGAAAAATGACGGGCTGAATGATTCCGTATTTTGTTACCGATGCGACCATTTCTTCAAGCCCTTGGGCATCGTAGCACTTCCGGGGCTGGTCGTGGTTTTCCAGGATCAGGGCGATGGGAACTTGATGAAGGGTACGGGCTTCATACAGGGGAACCGCGGCGGCATCGCCTGCCGGCGTGTCGTTCAGCGTGGCCATGTTTCGTCCTCCTTGCAACTATATGTCCGTTAATCTTTGCCCCTTACAGGTGATTCCGGTGCAATCTGCTGCCAACTTTGCCGCTACCCATATCACAAATGTTGAGGAAACAACACCATTGATTCCGCTTTGAAATCAAGCTTCACCGCTGAGGTTGGCTCGCCGTTGCATTAGGGGGCTACCGGGAGGCGGTGAGTCAGAAAATATTTGTAAATTTATCTTGACATCATCGTTCACGAGCATTACAGTTAATAAAAATTGATACTGTTTAACATATAAACTTGTAGTGGTGAAGAGGGGAGAGTGATGCAAAAGATTTTTGAGCTTCATGCCGATGTGTGCAAGGTTTTTTCCAATGCCAAGCGCTTGGAGATTATCAATATGCTGAATGACAGGGAGATGTCGGCCGGCGAACTGCTGGAAAAGACCGGTCTCAGTAAGGCAAATCTTTCCCAGCACATGACTGTCCTGAAATCGAAGGGGGTCATCAATACCAGAAAAGAAGGAATAAATATCTATTATTGCATTATCAACCCCAAGATTATTCAGGTTTGCACCTTGATGAAGGAAGTACTCCTGGAACAGCTTGAGGAAAAAGGCAAGATGGCTTCCCGGCTCCAGCAGATGCAATGAAATGGTCAGATTAAAGGAGGAACAATCATGAAGACAAAATATTTCATGCTTTTTATTCTCGCCTTCCTGATTCTGCTCTTTCTTCATACGTTAGCAGTGCGCAGCGTGCAGGCAGCGGAACAAAGGCTTACCCTCGCCGAGGCCGTCAAGGCCGCCCTGGAAAACAACCACGAACTGAAGGCGCAAAAAAACTCCCTGGCCGCCAAACGGGAGGACATCGGCTTGGCCCGCAGTTTTCTGCTGCCCAAAATATCCTTTGAAGAGCGATACTTAAGAACGGTCAACCCCACCTACGCCTTCATGACCAAACTAAATCAGCAACGTATTGATGTTACTGATTTTGCTCCCGCTACGCTCAACCACCCCGACGTAACTAATGACTTTCAGACCGCCATCTCTTTTGAACAGCCTTTGTATGTAAAAAAAGCCAATATCGGGCTCGCGATGTCCAAAACGGAGGCTAACGCCTCAGCAGAGGATTTGCAGCGGAGGAAGGAAGAAATTGCCTTCAAGGTAGTGCAATGCTACCTCATGGTGGGGACAGCAGGTGAGTATGTCCAGGTGGCCGAAAAAGCACGGGAAGATGCGCGCGAACATCAGCGGCTCGCCGAGGTAAGATACGGGGCCGGTCTGGGGCTTTATTCCGATGTGCTGCGCGCCGCCACGGCAGTTACGGAAGCCGGACAGAAGCTAGTGAGCGCCGGCAAGAATCTCCGCGTGGCCAAAAGGACCTTGGGGCTCATGATCGGTTCCGAGGCGGCGATTGACGTCGCAGAAGCGCCACCATCCCTGCCGTTAAGGGACAGGGAAGATTTACGGACGCAGTCCCTGACCAGGCGGGATGTCAAGTCCATGGAACTGCGTAAAGAAAATGCCCGGAATAATATCAAACTTGCCGAAGCGGGCTATTTCCCCTACCTGGGCGTGGGCGGCGTCTATCAATTGAATGATCATAACAAGCCCCTGGGCACAGAGGGCGACAGTTGGCAGTTGATGGCCTTCCTCAAATGGGAACTCTTTGACGGCACAAAACGGCAACATGAAAGGGCCAAGGCCAAATATCAGGCCAATGAAGCGGAAGAATATCTGGCGGGGATGAAAAAAATGGTTTCCTTCCAGGTTGAGGAGGCCTGGTTGACCCTGGAAGAGGCGAAAAAGAATGTGGAGTTCGCGCAGGAAGCCCTGAAAACAGCCGCGGAAGGCAGGCGTCTGGTAAAGGTCAGGTACGAAGGAGCCTTGTCGCCCATCGTGGATATGCTCGATGCCCAGTTAAGTTTTGACCATGCCCGGGCCAACCTGGTGGCTAAGGAAAACGACTACAAACTGGCGCTTGCCAATCTGAGCTTTGCCGGCGGCACGATGCTTGCGGACTTGGGGTCTGTAACGGAAGAAGAGCAGGGGAGGATGAAATGAAGGTAAAAATGACATGTCGGCGGCAGCAAAAAAGCCAGCTTCGTCGGGTATTGTTGCCGCTTCTGGGTATCGGTCTTTTACTTGCCGGCTGCGGTGAAAAGGTTCCACCGGGTGCCGCCCAGGTGAAGCGTCCCGTTGTAAGCGGGGTTTCCATAGCCACGATTTCTCCTGCCCGCGTGGATGAGTATTACGAAACGGCGGGGACCGTCAAGGCTGCCCATATCAGTTATGTGTCCGGCCGCATGATGGGAACGGTTACCTCCCTTGCCGTCCGGGAGGGAGACGCCGTAGAGAAGGGCCAGTTGCTCCTGACCATTGATGACCGCGATGTCGTTCAGAAGGTGAAGCAGGCGGAGTCCGGCTATCAGGAGGCGACCAAGGCCCTGGAGGCAGCCGGACAAAACCGGGAGCTTACCGGCATCACCTATCAGCGCTATAAAAAAATGTATGAGGAAAAGGCCATCTCGGAGCAGGAGATAAACCAGTTTGAAACCCAGAAAAAAGTGGCGGGGCTGGAATATGAACGGGTGCAGGAGATGGTGAGCCGCGCGGCAGCCGGGTTGGCGGAAGCGCAGGTCTATCTTGACTTCACCAAGATCAACTCGCCGATCAAGGGATTGGTAACGGAAAAGAAGATCCAGGTCGGCAGCATGGCAACGCCGGGTATGCCCCTCCTCACGGTGGAAAACACGGCCCTCTACAATGCGGAAGTTACGGTGGATGAAGGTTTGTCCGGCAAGCTCAAGGCCGGGACGCCGGTTGAGGTCTTTATCGCTGCCCTTAACAGGCAGATCGCCGGTAAAATCACGGAAATCCTCCCCGCTGTTGATCCTATGTCGCGCTCCTTCACGGCAAAAGTTGCCATAAGCGGCGCCGGACTGAGAACCGGTCAATACGTCAATGTCAAGATTGCCCAGGGTAAAAAAGAGGTAATCCTCGTGCCGCGCGCCGCCATTGTCGAAAAGGGACAGTTAGCGGGCGTCTATGCCGTGGACAGCCAGGATATCGTAACCTACCGCCTGATAAGAACCGGTAAGAGCTACGCGGGCAATATGGAAATACTGTCGGGGCTGAAATCTGCGGACCGGATAATTGTCAAGGGTGTAGAGAAGGCCGTTGACGGCGGGATCATGGGAAAAAATTAGTAGAACACCCGCTCATCCTGAGCTTGTCGAAGGACAGGAGAACAACATCATGAAAGGTATCGGAATATCAGGAAACATTGCCAGGGCTTTCATTAAATCCCGGCTGACGCCGCTGATCATTATCGCCTCTCTCCTTTTGGGACTTTTAGCCATTGTCGTTACGCCCCGGGAGGAGGAGCCGCAGATCCTCGTCCCGATGATTGACATCTTCGTCGCCTATCCGGGGGCCTCGCCTCAGGAAGTGGAGACCCGGGTCACGAAGCCCATGGAAAAACTGCTGTGGGAAATCAAGGGCGTAGAGTACGTCTATTCCATCGTCAAGCCCGGCTTCAACCTGACGATCGTCCGGTTTTACGTGGGACAGAACATGGAAGACAGCATCGTCAACCTGAACAATAAGCTGTCGGCCAACTACGACCGGATTCCGCCGGGAGTTTCTCCGCCGCTGGTCAAGCAGCGTTCCATAGATGACGTGCCGATCCTGACCCTTACCCTCTGGAGCGACAACGACCGCTACTCAGGTTATGAACTGAGAAGGATCGGCGCCGAACTTTGCGACGAGATCAAGAAGGATCAGGACGTCTCGGAGTTTTCCCTCATCGGCGGACAGAAGAGGCAGGTCCGGATCACCCTCGATCCGGCCCGGCTGAAGGCTTATCATGCCTCCGCCTTTCAGATTATGGGCGCCCTGCAGAAGGCTAACTTCCGGCTGCCGTCGGGCGCATTTTCCTCCGGCAACCGGGAATATCTAGTGGAAACCGGCGCTTTCCTGAAAAGCAGCGAAGAAGTCGGCAACGTCGTGATTGGTCTTTTCAGCGACCGCCCCGTATACCTGCGGGACGTGGCCACAATCAGCGACGGGCCGGAAGAGCCGGCAAGTTACGTCTTCATGGGGCTCGGAGCGGCAGCGGCGCAAAAGGGAATCAAGAGTTCGGCGGCCGGGCTTAAAGAGGCCGTTACCATCACGATCGCCAAGAAAAAGGGCGCCAACGCCAGTATTGTCGCCCGAGAGGCGCTGGCCAAGGTGGAGGCATTGCAGGGCAAACTCATTCCGCAAGATGTCAACGTCACGGCGACCAGAAATTATGGCGATTCGGCCAAGGAAAAATCAGATGAGCTGCTTTCGCACATGCTGATGGCCACCATCGCCGTCATCATTCTGATCGCCTTTGCGCTGGGATGGCGGGAAGCTATCGTTGTGGCTGTCGCCGTCCCAGTCACGCTGGCCCTGACGCTTTTGATCAACTACCTCTACGGCTACACCTTAAACCGGGTCACCCTGTTTGCCCTGATCTTCTCCATCGGCATCCTCGTGGATGATGCGATCGTGGTGGTGGAAAATATCCACCGGCATTTCAAACTCCACAAGATCGAACCGCTGACCGCCGTCCTCGCCGTTGACGAGGTGGGCAACCCCACCATTCTGGCGACCTTTGCGGTGATTGCTGCCCTGCTCCCCATGGCCTTCGTCTCCGGCCTGATGGGACCGTACATGCGCCCCATCCCCGTCGGGGCATCGGCCGCCATGATATTCTCCCTGCTCGTCGCCTTTATTGTCAGCCCCTGGATGAGCTACATCGTCCTCAAAAACGTCAAAAAGTCGGAAGAATCGGAAGAGGGCGGGACCATGTTCCGGGTCTATGAAAAAGTTCTGGGTCCCCTACTGGCAAGCAGATTCAAGCGGATGGTGGCGCTCGGGAGCGTTGTGGTGCTGCTCTTGCTGGCCGTCACCCTGGTTCCCTTCAAAAAAGTCACCGTCAAGATGCTGCCCTTCGACAATAAAAGCGAGCTCCAGGTCATAATTGACATGCCGGAAGTAACAACGCTGGAGGAAACGGCGGCCTTAACTCGGGAAATGGGCGAATATCTCCGGACGGTCCCGGAGGTGACGGATTATCAGACCTACGTGGGAACAGCGGCCCCCTACAACTTCAATGGCCTGGTGCGCCATTACTTTCTGCGCTCGGGCAGCAACGTCGCCGACCTGCAGGTAAACTTTGTTGGCAAGGGGGAACGCAAGGCGCAGAGTCATGATATTGCCAAGCGCCTGCGACCGGCCTTGAAGAAGATCGGGGACCGCTATGGCGCCCGGATCAAGGTGGCCGAAATCCCACCCGGACCGCCCGTCCTCAGCACGCTGGTCGCTGAAATATACGGCCCCGACGCCAACCGGCGGATCGAGATAGCGAAAGATATCAAGCAGGTCTTCACGGATACCGAAGGGGTGGTTGACGTGGACTGGTATGTGGAAGAGGATCAGCCCAAGATAAGTTTTGCCGTTGATCAGGCCAAGGCGTCCCGGGCCGGGATCAGCACCGAGGCGGTAGCACAGAGTTTAAGGGTTGCCTTAAGCGGCATGGGGGCGGGGCTGGTCCATCTGGAAAAAGAAAAGGAACCCGTCGAGCTTTTCCTGAGGATGCCGCTGGAAAAAAGGTCTGCTCTCGGCGATCTGCAATCGGTCGGCATACCGACGCCGACAGGTGGCCTGATTCCGCTGGCCGAGCTCGTGAAACGTCAGGACGGCCAGGAAGAAAAGACCATCTATCACAAGAACCTGAAGAATGTGACCTATGTCCTGGGCGACTTGGCGGGAACCGAGGAAAGCCCGGTCTATGCCATCATGAAGATGAAGGAAACGATCAACAAGATGAAACTGCCGGAAGGCTACGTTCTCAAACAATACTCCACCGTGCAGCCCTGGCTGGAGGACACCTACTCCATGAAATGGGACGGCGAATGGCACATCACCTATGAAGTGTTCCGGGACTTGGGGATTGCTTTTGCCGCCGTCCTGATCCTGATTTACGTTCTCATTGTCGCCTGGTTCAAAAATTTCATCACGCCGCTTATCATCATGGCGCCCATCCCCCTGACTCTGGTCGGCATCCTGCCCGGACATTGGCTCTTCGGCGCCTTCTTCACCGCCACCTCGATGATCGGCTTTATCGCCCTGGCGGGGATTATCGTGAGAAATTCCATCCTCTTAGTGGATTTTGTGGAAATGGAATGGCGCGACCGGGGTCAGTTAAAACACGCCCTCCTCATGGCCGGCGCCGTAAGGTTCCGACCGATCATCCTTACTGCCGCGGCGGTAGTGGTGGGTTCGTTCGTGATGCTCTTCGTCCCCATCTTCCAAGGGCTGGCCATTGCCATGATGTTCGGGGCCGTCGCCGCCACGGTGCTCACCCTGCTCGCCGTACCGCTCCTCTCTTTTGAATATATCCAGCATCGCCCCTGCCCCCTGGCAGAACAGATGGGAGAAGCCTGCGAGGTGGACAAAGCCTGAAACCCCGTTCCAAGGGGTGTTTTGGGTAACATCGGGGAGCATAAGAAGCAAACAGTCTCATTCGAGCGAACTTACTGATTTTAATGATATATTATTCCATTTCCAAATTGTGCTCATAAATGCCCTCTTATCGGGTGGTTCGACCAAAAGATGGGCTGATTTCTTAATAGCGCGGCCACCGATCCACCTTCCTTACCAAATCGCATTGCCGGCCACTGCTTTTGTAATGCAAAATAGATGTGAAATATATCCCTTGACAAGCAAAAACAGCCACCCTATACTCCCGCCATCGAAAGGCAATGTCTTATCAACCAACCACGAATCAGGAGGATCGAGATGAAACGCGTTATGCTGTTAGCCTTCTGTGGAGCTATCTGCGCTGGTCTGTCGTTCTTTACCCCGGCATCGTTGCACGCCGTATCCGAGGTGAGCATCCTGGTAGCCAACCAGGACACCCCGGCCGCAAAGACGGCAGCAGCCAAGGCCGACGGTAAGACCATCTTTGCCGAAACCAAGTTGTTCAAGGCGATCGACAAGGCGGTAGAGTTGATAACGGCCAAGAAGCATTGCCCGTTACCCAAGAAACAGGGCCTGCCAGTGCCCGTCTGCACGCTGACCCCGGACGAGCGCTACCTGATTGTCAACATCAAGGTCGCGGGCGGCGAGTACACGGGCAAGGGCGGCAAGGGCGGTTTCTCGGTGCCCGAGATCATCGAGCCCGACACGACCCTACGCATTCTTGGCGGGTATGACGACGCCTTTGCCAAGCGCGCGCCGTTCTCCAACCCGACCACTATCCCGGCGGGCGGCACGGTGTTCGCGCTTGGAGGCAAGAATCATTCGCTCAAGGAGTTTTATCTGTCCGGGTTTGTCATGGACATCGGCGGTGGCAACAATTACGACGCCAAGACCAATTCACTGCTCAAGGACACCTCGGCCGGCGTGCAGGCGGTGACGATCGGTTATCTCGAGACCGGTCGCCTGGTCTATGCCGACAACGTTTTCCTCAACAGCGCGCACAAGGCCGCGGCACCTTTGATCCGGGCCGCCAACGAGAATGCCGAGGTGATCATCCGCAACAACTTCATCATGAACAACGTGCTGGCCTGGGAAGCTGATTCGGCGCGAGCCAGGATCATCCCGGCTACGTACACCTTCGAGGGCAACACCATCGTGCTCAACTGGCCGTACAACCCGGATCCGACCACCGGCAACCCGGCGGCGCTGCAACTCGCCGGCAAGTACGCAGCCAAGAAGTTCGTCATCAAGAAGAACCTGTTTGCTCACAATCCGGGCGGCGCCATTTACTGGACCGCACCCAAGGAGAAGGACGGCCCGGAGACCGAGATCATCGAGAATCTGTTCTTCAACAACGGCAGCCTGTTTGGTGAGAACACCCCGGACGCCGCCGTGATGGTGACCAAGTTCGGCGGGTTCAAGAGCCGGGAAGTGCCGTGGAATGTTATCTCTCTCAGCGTGCTCGGCGACTATGCCTGGAAGATCGAGAAGAACGTGGCGCTCGATCCCAAGGTGCCAATCGTGATGGTCAAGCCCGGTTTTGCCAACTCAGTCTCGGTCTCGGCAAAAAACACCGTTGTCAATGAAGTACGCGGTCTGCTCGGCATGAACAAGCAGGGCAACAAGATGAAGATTGCAAACTTTGCACCGCGTATGGGCATAGATCCCAAGAACCTGCCGTTCCCGGCCGAGGAGAAGGCCAAGCCTTACGGCGCCAATCCCGAGCGGGTCGAGCAGTTCTAGAAGCGACGAGGCATCATATAAGGCAAAAAATTACAGGTTGATTTTTTCGGGCGAACTCGTTTTTATGTTTGACATAAAAATCAAAATATTTTTGTATAAAAATCTTTTGATAAAGAAAATATTAGTATATAAAATTTAGGCGGGACAGGTTGAAATGCCGTCTGTAAGAATGGCCGGCGACGTTATTTTTTAGTACAATAAACCGAGAAGGGGGAATGAAATGAAGGAAATTAAGACAGTTGGAATTATCGGTTTCGGCGTGATGGGCGCCGCCATAGGGCTCAATGTCGCAACAAACGGATACAGGGTTATCTTCAAGGAAATAAACGATGAGCTGGTCAAGTCCATGTATGACAAATTCGTGATCAAGGCACTGGCCAAAAGGGTGGCGCAGGGCAAGATGACACAGGCGGATATGGATCATGTCTGCGGGATGATCATCGGCACCACCAGCTACACGGACTTGGCCGTGTGCGATCTCGTTATCGAAGCGGCCGTCGAAAAAATGGATCTGAAGATTAAGATTTTTGGAGAACTCTCCGAGGTTTGTCCCAAGGACACTATCCTTGTGAGCAATACCTCCACCTTTCTGATCGAAAAGCTCATGGAAAACGTGAGCAATCCCGCAAGGACCGCCGGCCTGCACTTTTTTTTCCCGGCCAACGTCAATCGCCTGGTAGAAGTAATCCGCCAGAAAAACACCAGTGATGACACCTACGAGGCGCTGATGGCCTTTTCGAAGCGGAATAAAAAAGTGCCGATCACGGTCATGGACTTTCCTGGATTTGCCATCAATCCGATTTTTATTACCAGCTATATGGTTCTCGACTCCTTTTCGGGTGATAAATACAATGTGGCGTCGCTTGAGAATATCTCCCAAAAAGTATTGGGGGTTAAATACGGCATCATGTGGGTCCAAAACGGATCGGGTCCGGGCACTGCTTACCATGCGGGCGTTTCCATGGTTGAATACCTGGGTAATTCGGACGTCGGGTTCCCACCGGTTCCGGAGCAGTTAAAGATAGCCTTTGAAAGCGGAAAGGTGTGGGATTTAACCGATGGTCCCGTTCTGGAAGATCCGGCAGCGCGCGGCATCGTGGGAGACCTGTTGCTGGGCTCCATATTCTGTATCTCCGCGCACCTGATCGAAAAGAACGTGGTTTCGGTTAAAGACCTGGAACTGGGAGTTTGCACTTCGCTTGCATGGCCCAAAGGGCCCTTCACACTGATGAACGAGATGGGAATGGATGAGGCCGCCAAGCGGGTCAAAATGGCGGTGGATGCCGGCTATTTCAAGATGCCCGCCAAGTTTGCTTCAGGCAATTTGACGTCCTGGGAGCTCTAATCCCACGGATTTTAAGACGACCCCATCCCCGGTGCCGTCATCGCCGTCCAGACCTTCGGCTATGGGGACACCTTTTTTTGCAAGGTGTCCCCATCAGTCCTGCTGTTTCTATGGTGATGACGGGATGTTCCGCGTCTCACCACCCCTTGAACTGAGGAAACTGGAAGCCCTCTTCCGGCACCTATGAAGTGTTCCGGGATCTGGGGCTCGCTTTTGCCGCCGTCCTGATCCTGATTTACGTCCTCATTGTCGCCTGGTTCAAGAATTTCATCAAGTCGCTCATCATCATGGCGCCCATCCCCCTGACCGAACAGATAGGAGAAGCCCGCGAGGTGGAGGAGATTTATAGCAAGGCGGACTGATTGGCGGTTCCTATTGACAGTGTGCCTGGAAAAAGCTAGATGGAAGGGCAGCAAGGGGGACAACCATGAGGTTATGGGGGAATGACTATAACAAGATGGAGTTTGCGGGCGCTTTCGGCGATCTGGGAACCCTGATCCCCTTTGTTGTCGGCTATATCACGCTTAATAAAATGGACCCGCTGGGGATTCTGGTTGCCTTTGGTCTCTTTAAAATTTTTGTGGGTCTCTATTTCCGGACGCCTGTTCCGATTCAGCCCATGAAGGCGATTGGCGGGATGGCAATTGCCCATCCCGGCGCCATTACGCACGGCATGATCTGGGGGGCGGGGATATTTACCGGCCTCTTCTGGCTGCTCATGGGCTGGACGGGGGCTATCACCTGGATCGAAAAGATCACCACCAAGCCCGTCGTGCGCGGCATTGTGCTGGGGTTGGGGCTCAGTTTCGTAGTAGAAGGTCTGGGTATGATGCGGGGAGCGCCTCTGTTGGCGATTGGAGGCGTGATCATCACCCTGTCGCTTCTGAACAGCAAGCGGTTTCCGGCGATGCTGATCCTGCTCGCCTATGGAATCGCTGTCTCTTTTATCCAGAAACCGGATTTATGGGCAGACTTTTCGCACATCTCCCTCCGGTTCCGGTTCCCGGAATTGACGTTTGCCCGCCTGTCCTGGAAAGAATTTTTTGACGGCGTCGTCATTTTAGGGCTGGCCCAGGTTCCTCTGACGCTGGGCAATGCCATAATCGGTACGGTGGCCGAAAATAATGAATACTTTCCCGATCGTAAGACCACCGCTAAAACCATCGCCCTTGATCATGGCGTCATGAACCTGGTCAGCACGTTTATGGGCGGGATTCCCATGTGTCATGGCGCCGGCGGCATGGCGGGCCATATCCGGTTTGGCGCCAGGACAGGTGGAGCGCTGGTGATTCTGGGCGTGATCGTGCTTTTGACGGGGCTTTTCTTAAGCGATTCCGTGACGCTTATTTTTCAGGTCTTTCCCCGTTCGATCCTGGGCGTTATCCTCTTTTTTGCCGGGGTGGAACTGGCGCTGGTTATCAAGGACGTTAAACTTGTGAAAGAGAACCTTTTCGTTCTCATTGTAACTGCCGGCACGGCCATGTGGAATATGGGCGTGGCTTATCTGGCAGGCCTGCTCCTCTATTACGGCCTGCAACGCCGCTGGATTAATCTATAAGAGCTCAGGGAGATGATATGCAGGAACATTCCATTAATAAATTTGAAGACAGGCAGTTAAAACTTGCCCCGGCAGGGTGTGACGCTGTGGAGGGAGCTGCCGCCGACAAGCCTCCCTGTTGAGGGCCTCCGACCTCCGCCGGCGGCGGAGCAATTGACGAAACTGTTCCCGGCTTTACGGGATGGTTGGCGACCGGGGCGGGACGAGCGCCGCGGATTGCCACGACGCTGAACTGGGCCGACCGTCTCGGCGCCTGGAAAGCCCGTTGGGGGATTGACCGGATGAACTACTTAGTGCCGCCCGGTCTCTATGCCGTCGGCAGCCCGACACCGGCAGCCCCGGTGCTCGTGACGGCCAATTACAAAATGAGCTACGACATCGTCAGGAGCGTCCTGGCAGGGCGGAATGTGTGGCTGCTCGTCCTCGAGACCTATGGCATCAATGTCTGGTGTGCCGCGGGGAAAGGGACCTTTGGCACGGAAGAACTGGTGCGGCGCATCGGCCTGTCCGGTTTGGCCAGGGCAGTCACCCACCGTCGGCTCGTGCTGCCGATCCTGGGGGCGCCCGGGGTTGCGGCTCACGCCGTGAAAAAACAAACCGGTTTCAGTATCAACTACGCAGCAATCAGGGCGGATGGTTTACCGGAATACCTGGATAACGGCATGGTGACGACTCCAGTGATGCGTAGAATTACCTTTACTTTCCGTGAGCGTTTGGTGCTCATCCCCGTGGAGTTGGTAGAAGCGCTGAAACCGACTGCCATAGTGGCAGCGGCGCTGTTTATAATAGCGGCGGCACTGCAAGGGGTAGCCCATGGCCTCATAGCCGTCTACGCCTATCTTGGTGCAGTGGTAGCGGGCGCCGCGATCGCGCCGCTGCTTCTCCCCTGGCTTCCCGGCCGGAGCTTTGCCGGTAAAGGGGTATTGACGGGGCTGGTCTGGAGCGCAGCCTTCTATCTGCTGGCCGGGGGACGAGGCTGGGGCGTACCAGCGACCGTCGCTGTTTTCCTGGCGCTTCCGGCCGTGAGCGCCTTCTATGCACTCAATTTTACGGGCTGCACCACCTATACTTCCCGCTCCGGAGTCAAGCAGGAAATGCGGATTGCCCTGCCGGCCATGGGGTGCGCTCTTATCGTGAGCATAATCCTTGTATTAGCGGGAAAGTTGCTGTGACGGATAACGTCCAAAGAAGGGAGGATATATGAAAGGTTTTAATTATCTGCGCAATGTGGCCACTCTGGAATTCAACCCCGAGGCATGCATTGGCTGCGGCAGATGTCTGGAGGTCTGTCCGCACCAGGTTTTTTCCCTCCTTGATAACCGGGCGCAGGTCATTGATTTCGATGCGTGCATGGAGTGCGGCGCCTGCGCGAAAAACTGCCCTGTTGACGCCATCCATGTCGCTGCCGGAGTGGGTTGTGCCGCGGGACTCATCACGGAATGGCTGCGCGAACAAAACATTCGAGGTATGGGCGGGGAATGCTGCTGATATAAATACTTATTGATGTTTCTATAAATATATAACTCAGCTAATCTTAATCGTTGTCAACAGGGATTAAAAAATTGGACTATTTACTCTTTTTTGCTGCTGCTTCACCGGTGCTCCTGATTGCGGCGCTTGTGATCTGCTGGAAAATGTCGGCCCTTGGTCTCTCGGTGTGGGGAATATTATTTACCGCGGTAATTGCCTCCACGGTTTTCCATACATCGCTCACCACCATTCTGATGGGGGCCCTTGATGGACTTATTACGACACTCCCCCTATTGTTGACCGTCTTTTTGGGTATTATTCTTTCGGTCCTTCTCATCGGAACCGAGGCGCTGTCACGTATTGTCAACGGTCTCTCAAAAGGGTTTCGCGGTCCCATGCACCAGGTGAACGGCATATGCTTCGGCATCGAGAATTTTGTTGCCGGTGCAGGCATTATTACGGAACCGATTATCGCCCCCACACTCAAAGCTATCGGGCTTCCAGCAAAGGACGCAGCAATCCTTTCGATTTGGGGCTACTCAGGGATTATGTCTTTCACGCTGGCCGGGGTTTTCGTTGTTATCCTCTCTAACGTTACCGGTCTTGATTTGCAGAAACTGGCGGTGATCACGGCAATCATTTCCATAATCCCGACGCTTGTCTTTGGTGTCGCTATTCCGCTCGTTATGGAGAAAAGAGAGATTACAAAAGGACATCGCTTCTTTAATATCTCTACCGCTTTTGCATGTGGAATTATGACTCTTTGCTTTGTGATTTTTGTCTCTTCATCTACGGCCTGCATGCTTGCTGGTCTTGGGGTCCTGGGAGGGATTATCCTCCTGTCAAGGTCGAGGCCGGATTTCAGCGCCATTAAATTTGCCGACATCGCCCCTTTTCTTATCCTCATTGTGGCGTTAAGCGTTGTCAATATGTATCCGCCGCTCCGCACTATCGCCGGCGAAAAACTGGTTTTCTCCTTGTCGGTTGTCCCTGTGCACATAGTAAAAATAAGACCACTTATGGATGCCTATACCTATTTGACAATTTCTATTGCGGTAACGATATGGGGACTCAAGATTACAAAACACCAATTTGTCACTATCGCGGGAGCTGCCATGCCGCGTGCATTGAGAGCAATAGTGGCCATGATGATATTTGGTGCGATGGGGCAGATCATTGCCCTCACAGGATATGAGATCCATAGCGATTCAATGGTGACAGCGAATAATATCCCCTATGTCCTTGCCAGCGGACTATCAAAACTGTCGGGGAAATACTATCCCGTTTTTGCGCCATTACTCGGGTGGGCAGGGACGTTTCTTACCGGCTATGGCTCACTATCCGTTATGATCTTCGGCAAACTCCAAGTCGAGATCGCCCGGTTCATTAATCTATCTCCTGAGGTCCTTGCATCTGCCATGATGGTCGGGTCCGGTATCGGTTCCATATCAAGCCCTTTTAAAGTGGCCATGGCAACCTCTCTCGTGGATGCTGTCGGGAAAGAGGGAGACATCCTGAGAAAGACCATACCCATAGGTGTCGCCATATCGCTCATCACCGGCATCTGGAGTTATGTCTTGCTATTGACTTTTTTTAGTTGAACCGGCTTTTGGCACGTGCGGAGCAGAAGGACAATATAGCTGCGTGTCAAGAAAAAGCAGCCCTCACAGAACTGGCATAATCAATCAAGATATCAATATCATAGGTTTTATCTTGACAACCTCATTTCCTTGATGGTACTTTCCGGGCGCCGAATGGATGTTGGGAGGAAGTGGCAGGACGATGAACGCAAAAAAACAGGGTGAGAAGAAGATGGCTGCGGCCAGCAGCATCAGCCTCACCGTTAACGGGCAAGTCTATAAAATGGATGTGGGAAGCAAACCGGATCAGGTTGCTACAGCTCATACCCTTGCCCATACTCTGCGAGAAACACTCGGACTTACCGGCACCAAAGTATCATGCGACAACGGCGCCTGTGGATGTTGCACTGTACTTATGGATAACAAGGCCGTACCTTCCTGCCTGTTGCTCACGATAGAGTGCGACGGGAAGAATGTAACAACGATCGAAGGCCTGGGTGATCCAAAAGCGGGGATGCTGGACCCGATCCAGCAGACATTTATCGCCCATACTGCCTTTCAGTGCGGTTTTTGCACTCCCGGAATAATCATGGGCGCCAAGGCACTCCTCAATGAAAACAATGCTCCCACGGAGGAAGAGGTCAAAGAGGCTCTTTCCGGCAATTTCTGCCGATGTATCAGCCATTATCAGGTTGTGCAGGCTGTTATGGCGGCCTCCGGAAGGGCAACGTAACAGATATGGCCGATAGTTACCGATTCATAGGCAAGGCAACTCCAAGGAAGGACGCCGGCGACATCGTTACCGGCAAATCACGTTTCTTAAACGACATCAAACTGCCGGGCATGCTCTATGGCAAAGTGCTCCGCAGCCCCCATCCCCATGCTTTCATCAAAAAGGTTGATAAACGCGCCGCGCTGAAGCTTCCGGGGGTCAAGGCGATACTCGACTGGGGGGATATGCCCGATTGGCGGGGGGGCACGCCGCGCTGCACGCGGGCGCTCGACCGGAAGGTGCGTTTCGTGGGTGACGCCGTGGCCCTCGTTGCCGCCACAAGCGAAGAGGCGGCGAATGCAGCCCTCCATCTGATCGAGGTGGAATATGAGCTGCTCCCCGCCGTCTTTGCGATGGAGGAGGCTTTAAAACCGGGCGCGCCGCAGTTGTATGATGAATTTCCCGGCAATGTCGTGATCCCCGGCGTTCCTTTTTTCGGTCCCAAAAGCCTGCAGGAAGTGGTGATGGGTGACGTAGAAAAGGGGTTCCGGGAGGCTGATGTCATTACAGAGGGGACCTTCGGTTATGAAAACATACCCAATCCTCTGCCGCCTGAACCGCCGGGGGCAATAGCCCTGTGGAAAGAACCGAACAAACTGACGCTCTGGATATCAAGCCAGACTCCTTATCTGGACCAGATTCTCCTCACCCACGTTATGGGCAAGAAGGTGGAAGTGAGGACCATCGGGGGGCCCTGCGGCGGCAGTTACGGGTCGAAACAGATGTCTTGGCCGCTCCATTGCCAGGCCGCTCTTTTGAGCAGGGCAACGGGCAAACCCGTGAAGCTGGCCTTCGGTAAAGAAGAACATCTGGCCGCGTTTGTGTTGCGCCCCGCATCACGAATGCAGGCCCGTGTCGGCATGAAGAGGGACGGGACGGTGACGGCCGTGTCGGGCGCCTGGCTTATTGACACGGGTTACTACTCCATGACCACCCAGGCGCAGGTTGCCGTTGGCTGTGGCGAGGTCCAGCTTGCGGTTCGCTGCCCTAATTGGGATTTGAAGACTACGATTGTCTGCACCAATCGGAACGCCTCGGGCATCGTCAGAGGTTTCGGCGGTCAGGAGCTGAAGTGCTCCCTCATACCGCTGCTTAGTCTGGCCATGGAAAAGGCCGGGCTCGATCCCCTGGAGTTTTTCAAGAAGAATTTTGTTAAACCCGGTGACGGTTATTTCTGGCGCGACGGCATCTGGTATACCTATCGGGGCGTAGATTATGCCGAGTCCTTCGACAAGGGCGCCAAAAAATTCGGCTGGAAAGAGAAGTGGCAGGGGTGGCTTAAGCCATCTGCCGTGGATGGGGCAAAAAGGAGAGGGGTCGGTTTGGGGGTGCATGGCAATGCCGATATCGGCGAGGATGCATCAGAAGCGCATGTACGCCTGCATCCGGACGGGACAGCCATGCTTTTTTCCTGCCTGACGGAGCACGGGACCGGCCAGACCAGCAACTTCATCAAGATGGCAGCGGAGGTGCTCGGGATAGCTATGGAACGGATCTCCTTATCCCCCGCCGATTCATTGGTCAACCCCTATGAGTTCGGACCGGTAGGCTCCCGGGGAACATACGCAATCGGCAGTGCCGTCATTGCCGCCGCCGAAGACGCCAGGAGGCAGCTCTTTGAGCTTATCGCCCCCAAGCTCGGAACCGCGCCGGAAAATCTGGAAACTGTGGACGGGATTATTTATGTAAAAGACAATCCGGGGAAAAAGATGCCTTGGAAGGCTATGAGCATTGATCGCACCATCACGGGCTACGGACGTTTCGAGCCCGACTATACGTTGACGAACTGCCTCATGAGCTTCATCGAGGTGGAAGTAGATACGGAAACAGGAAAAGTTACTCTGCTGCGGATAGTCAACACTACCGACGTCGGCCAGATCATAGATCCTCAGGGCCTGGAAGGCCAGCTCAACGGATGTCTCGGGTCCGCGGGCATAGACACCGCCATCTTCGAGGAGACAATCCTTGACCGAAAGAGTGGGCAAATGCTGAATGCCAATATGATTGACTATAAATGGAGGACGTTTGCCGAGCTGCCGGTCATTGACAACGTGATCCTGGAAACACCCTTCCCTAGTCACCGCTTCCAGGCGATAGGAGTCGGGGAGGTGGCCACAGCGCCAGGGCCATCGGCAGTGCTCATGGCCGTATCGAACGCCGTCGGCGTCTGGTTGCACGACTATCCGTTAACCCCCGATAAGATACTGCGAGCCTTGGGGAAGACAGGGGTTGTGAGAAAAAGAGGCGTCAGATGAAACCATTCGCCCACTTTAATGCCCGCTCGGTCAAGGAAGCAGTCGGACTCCTTACGGAATACAAAGGAAAGGCGAAGCTCAACGCAGGAGGCACCGATCTTTTGGGCCTCTTAAAGAACAGTATCCTCCCGGACTACCCGAAAGCGATCATCAACATCAAGACCATCACCGGTCTTGACTATATCAAGGAGGATACGACAGGGCTCAAGATAGGCGCTCTGTCTAAGTTAGCGGACATAGCCCGGTCGCCGGCAGTCAAGGGAAAATACCCGCTGCTCTCGGAAGCGGCGCATTCTGTGGCGACGCCCCTGATCCGGAACGTGGCCACCATAGGCGGCAACCTTGTTCAGGATGTGCGCTGCTGGTACTACCGGTATCCGCACCAGATCGGCGGACCGGTTATATGCCGGCGCAAGGGAGGGAAAACCTGCAATGCCCTGGCCGGAGATAACCGGTACCATTCCATTTTCGGCGCTGCCCACGGCTGCGTGGCAGTAAACCCCTCCGATATCGGCATGGCTCTGATAGCGTTAGATGCCAGCATCAAAACTTCCCAACGGACTATTGATGCGCAGGGTTTCTTCACTGCCGGTGCAACAGCGTCAACGATACTCGATGCGAATGAACTGGTAACGGAAATTCAAATTCCGCAGCCGCCGCAGGGGGCCCGGCAGCATTATCTGAAATTTACCCTGAGAGAACCGGTAGATTTTGCCATTGTGAGCGTTGCCTCGTTTATCACCCTCAAGGAAGGGATATGTGCGGATGCCCGTATTATCCTGGGCGCGGTAGCTCCGGCGCCCGTCAGGGCAGGCAAAGCCGAGGAAATCATCAAAGGACGTCCCATAGATGAGGCCAGCGCCGATGAAGCAGCCAAGTCTGCTCTCCGGAACGCCAAGCCGCTCAGCAGGAATGCTTACAAAGTGGAGATTGCCAAGGCTCTTGTCAAAAGGGCAATATTGATGGAGATTTCATGCCCATAGATGGTTTTGATCCGTATAAACCGGGTCTGGCAAGTCCGAACGGGTGGAGTTCATCTCCCGGATGCCGCTTACCAATGTTGGCAAGATAGACAAAAAAATGTTGCAGCAAGATATCAAAGAAAAATTGGGAATGCGTTAGTAGGTTAATAATGAGAAAAGGAATTCGATGATAAATTTTATTCAGAAAGTAGTTAAAAAGATTCGCAATATCGGCAGATCGGGAGAGAAAATCCTCAAAGAAAAATCTGCCGCCCCCTCGCCCCCATCAGAACAGTCGCCGCCGGACCAGGAAAAACGATCTCGTCCCGGCAGGCCCCCCCGGAGAAGGGGCAATAAAAGCGGACGGGCAGCAAGTGCATCGTCATCCCTTGCTACTGCAGATCCGGAAGCTCCCTGGCGGGTTTCCCAATTCAAGGTCGCGCCGGCCGAAGGCAAGACCCGCTTTCAGGATTTCGATCTTCCCGATCCGCTCCTGCACGCCATTTTTGACCTGGGATTCCAGTACTGTACGCCGATTCAGGCGGAAATTCTTCCCAGCACCCTGTCCGGCAAGGATGCCAGCGGCAGGGCGCAGACCGGTACCGGCAAGACGGCGGCCTTTCTCATCGCTGTCATCACGCGGATGCTGAATAACCCCCTCCCGGGCGACCGGAAGCCCGGCACGCCCCGGGTCCTCGTAATTGCCCCCACGCGCGAACTGGTAATGCAGATCTCCGAGGAAGCACGCGTGCTCACCAAATACACCGACATTAAAATTATTGCCGTGTTCGGCGGCATGGACTACGAAAAACAGCGGAAGCTTTTGACCGGTGTTCCCGTGGATATCGTGGTGGCCACCCCGGGTCGGCTGCTCGACTTCCAGCAGCGCCACGACCTGATCCTGAGCAAGACCGAGGTGATGATTATTGACGAGGCGGACCGGATGCTCGACATGGGATTTATCCCGGACGTGCGGAAGATCATCCACAGCACCCCGCCCCGGGAAAAGCGGCAGACCATGCTTTTCAGTGCGACGCTGACCGAAGAAGTAACCCGTCTCGCCGCCCAGTGGACGATAAACCCCGTGACCGTGGAGATCAAACCGGAACAGGTCGCCGTGGACACGGTGGATCAGATCGTCTATATCATAACGGCCAACCAGAAATTTGCCCTGCTCTACAACATCATCGTCAAGCAGAATCTCGAACGGGTGCTGGTTTTCTGCAACCGGAAGGACGAAGTCCGCAAGCTCTCGGAGACACTCACCAGATACGGGATCAACTGCGCGGAACTTTCCGGCGATGTCCCCCAGAAACAACGCGTTGACCGTCTCGACCAGTTCAAGGCCGGAAAAATCAGGATACTTGTGGCTACCGATGTGGCCGGTCGGGGCATTCACATCGAGGGGATGGACCATGTGGTCAATTTTACCCTGCCCCATGATGCCGAGGATTATGTGCACCGGATCGGGCGCACCGGACGGGCCGGCGCCGCCGGCACCTCCATCAGTTTTGCCGACGAAGAAGAAGCATTTTACCTGCCGCCCATCGAGGCCTTCATGGGCCGGAAGCTGGACTGCATCCGCCCCGAGGAAGACTGGCTCATTCTGCCCAGACCGGTCGCTCCGAGGAAACGGCGCCCCCCGGTGCCGGCAGGAAGACCGCGTCATAACCATCCAAAATAATAGTCCCGTTCTTTTATGGAGGCGTACTGCATGACTGAGGAAGCTGAGAAGCTGTTTGGCGAGAGACTGGGCCGCTACCAGGCCGCCATTGCCCTGGAGCCGACCGATCGGATACCGATCGCAACGGGGAGCAACTACTTCGCCGAGGTGTATTCGGGCAACACTCACCAGGAGACCATCTACGACAGCGAGAAGTGGCTGCAGGCGGAGCTGGCCTTCTGCCGGGATTTCCCGGAAGTTGACGTGTTGAGGAACAACCGCGTCTGGGGGCCGCTCTTTGACGCCGTCGCTCTGAAGAGCTACAAGCTCCCGGGCCGGGACCTTCCGCCGCGCTCCCCGTTCCAGTTTGTCGAGAAGGAATACATGCTGGCGGACGAGTACGACCTACTCATCAAAAGCCCGCTTTCATTCATGTTTGACCGCTGGCTCCCGCGGATCATCGGTGAGTTTGGAGAGCGGGGATCCGTGCGCTCGTATATGGCCTTCCTCAAGGGGGGGATGGCCCAGGCGATGGTGGGCCAGATCATGAAAAACCGGAGTATCCGGCTGCAGGAGGCGGGGATGCCCCAACCCATGACGGGCATCTTTCTGGCCCCGTTCGATGCCCTGGCCGACACCATGCGAGGCCTAACCGGCGCTTTGATGGACACCTACCGTCAGCCGGACAAGGTGATCGCCGCCTGCGAAGTGTTGACCCAGGAGATGGCCAATTTCGCCCTGGCCACCGCGGACCCGTTGAAGCGTTATCCGATCTTCGTGCCCACCCACAAGGCGACGTTCATGTCCCCCGCGGAGTTTGACAAATTCTACTGGCCTTCCTTCAAGAAAACGATGGAGATCATCATCGGGGCGGGCTACACGATTCGGGCCTACCTGGAGGGGGACTGGGGCCGTCACTGGCACCACCTGCTGGAGTTGCCCAGGGGCAAAGTCCTCTGCGACATTGACAACCAGGGAGATATCTTCAAGGCCAAGAAGGATATTGGCCATCACCAGTGCATCGCGGGCGGCATTCAGGACTCCCAGTTCATCCTGGGGACGCCGGAGGAGATGCGTGCACGGGTCAAGAACCTGTGCGAAACGCTGGGGCCGGGGGGCGGCTATATCATAAGCGGCGGCTGCAACATCCCCCACGACACGAGGCCGGAAAATCTCCGGACGATGGTCGAGGCCGTGATGGAATACGGAATTTACGACCGGAGTGTGAAACCCCGGCCAAGGCCGGCGACCGGAGCGGCGGCGATAACGGCGTTTGAATACCCCAGGATGGTCACCTCCTGGGAGGTCAAGAAAGCGGAGCTGGGCGGCGTGCAGGGGGAAGAAGACCTGATCCGCAAGCCTTGGGAGACACTCGAAAGCATGGCCTATGTCTGGCTTTGGCAGTGGGCTCTTTAACATAGAGATGGGGAATATCGAGATGGATGCACTGGCGCAGGCAATGCGCGATCTGGATGAAAAGAAGGTTGGAGAACTGGTGGAAGGGAAGATCAGCGGCGGCGTTCCGGCCACGGAGATCGTCACGATCTGCAACGAGGGAATGGTCGCAATCGGCGAGTTGTTCTCGCAAGGCGAGTATTTCATCAGTCAGCTCCTCTTTGCCGCCGAGATCCTCAAAGGGGTGATGAAACGCCTTGATCCCCTGCTGCAGGGCGCGGGGGCGGGGAGTTCGGCGGGGAAGGTCATTATCGGCACGGTCCAGGGTGATATTCACGACATCGGCAAGAACATCGTCATCACGCTGCTACGCGGCGCCGGTTTCGAGGTCATTGATCTGGGTGTGGACGTTCCGGCTCAGCAATTCGTGGATGCGGTCCGGCAGTCCGGCGCCCGGGTACTGGGTCTGAGCGCCCTGCTGAATTTGACCTATCCCGCGATGAAATCCGTCGTTGATGAGATCACCAAGGCCGGTCTGAGGGACAGCGTCAAGATCATCGTCGGCGGTGCGCCCGTCAACGAGCAGGTGCGGCAGTTCGCGCAGGCCGATTTCTGGGCGCTTGACGCCGTGGTCGGCGTCAATATCTGCCGACAGATCTATGCGTGAAAAACCTGCGGCGGAGAGCAGTGACGTAAACGAATAAGGGAGAGACACCCGTAATCAGCTCTTGACTTGGTAAAGTCATTGTGGGAGACTACAACACGGCGAATATCCTTAATGAAAAGCATGCTTTTTTTAGAAACTAAATGATATTGAATCGGGAGGGCTGATGGGCAAAGCTTCCAACTCATTAAAGTTTATATGTAATGTTATGAATTATGTAGCCGGCATAGCCCTCACGGTAATGATGTCGCTGACCGTTCTCGATGTTATTCTCCGGGCGGTCGGTCGTCCTTTCGTCGGGACTTTCGAGGTTGTGTCGCTATTAATGGGGATAGTGATCAGCTTCGGCATTCCCCAGGTTTCATTGGACCGGGGACATGTTTACATGGAGTTCCTGATCGAGAGATTTTCCAAGAGAAACAGGAAGTTGATGAATACGCTGACGCGCGTGCTGTGTCTGGCTCTCTTTGTCGCCATCGGATATAACATGATCAACATCGGGGCCAGATATCACGCTTCCGGTGAAGTATCGCCCACCATCAAGATACCTTTCTTCCCTCTCGCGTATGCCGTGGCGGTCTGTTGTTTCATTGAATGCTGGGTTTTTCTTACCGACATCGTGAGGGTCTGGAGGGGCGACTATGAATGAGACGATGGTAGGGATTACCGCTCTGGCATTACTCCTGGTGCTTTTCTCCACGGGCATAGAGTTGGGTTTTGCCATGGCCCTGGTCGGTACCGTTGGTTTTGCCTATCTGAACAGTTTTGATAGCGCCATCAATCTTCTTTCCCGGGATGTCTATGACGTTATAACAAATTACGGGTATACCGTTTTCCCGCTTTTTATTCTCATGGGACAAATCGGGCTTAATGCGGGCATAGCGGTAAGACTCTACAACTCTGCGCATAAGTTTGTCGGTCATATTCCCGGCGGGCTGGCCATGGCCACCGTCCTGGGAGCGACCGGCTTCAAGGCCATTTGCGGCTCCTCGGCAGCCACGTCGGCCACCTTTGCTGGCGTCGCCATCCCGGAGATGGACCGGTATGGCTATGACAAGCGGCTTTCCACGGGTATTGTAGCTGTCGTGGGAACCCTGGGCGTTATCATCCCGCCGAGCGTTACCCTCATCATCTTCGGCATTATCACGGAGCAGTCAATCGGGCGGCTCTTCGTTGCGGGCATTATTCCGGGGCTCGTTATCGCCCTTTTTTTCCTCGGCATTATTTACGGATGGGCAAAGATCAATCCCGCCATCGCGCCAAGCTCCGAACGCTCTACCTGGGGGGAGAGGATACGTTCCCTCCCGGAAGTGCTCTGGGTCTTCCTCGTTTTTATGCTCGTCGTGGGCGGAATCATGCAGGGCTTTTTCACGCCCACGGAAGCCGGCGCCGTCGGCACGTTTGCCGTCCTTCTGCTGGCGCTCGTGAAACGAGACATGACCTGGAATAAATACATCAAATCGCTCAAAGAGGCCCTGCGCACCGCCATTATGATACTGATGCTGATTGCGGGGTCGGCCATCCTCGGCCATTTTATTGCTATTACCAACATCCCGCAAAATGTTGCCGACTGGGTCGTCGTCCTGCCCATAGACCGCTATCTGATCCTGTTTCTGATCTGCATAATATATTTAATCGGGGGGTCTTTTATTGATGATCTGACCTTTATGATTCTGGCCACTCCCATCTTCTATCCCGCAGTGCTTAAACTCGGCTTCAATCCAATCTGGTTCGGGATTCTGCTGGGCGTGGTGCTGATGATCGGTGTCGTCATCCCCCCGGTTGCCATCTGTGTTTTCGTGGTAAAAAATATTACCAAGGTGCCCATGAGCACAATATATAAAGGCGCGGCGCCATTTTTGATCGCTCTGGCTCTCATGTGGGCTCTGCTGCTTGTTTTTCCACAATTGGCTCTCTGGTTGCCATCTGTTTTGTTCTCGTAGAAGGGACAACAATCTTATCAAGGAGGAGTGAAAATGAAAAAGTTGATGTCATTGTTTTTGGTAGTAGTTTTTCTTGCTTTAGCATCCCACTCAGTTGCTGTTGCCGCCGATGCGATCAAGCTGAAGGCCGCCAACTACCTGCCCGTGACCCACAAGATGTCTGTTTTGACTGCCTGGTATTGCGAAGAAGTCAAGAAGCGCACCAATGGACGGGTGGAGATTACATATTATCCGGGCGGTACGCTGCTCAACCCGGTCAAGATGTATGACGGCGTTGCCACCGGTATTGCCGATATGGGCGTCTCTCATATCTCCTATACACGGGGCCGCTTCCCGGTTATGGAGGTCTTTGAACAGCCCCACGGTTTTCCGAGCGGCTGGGTGGCAACACAGGTGACAAGCGATTTCTACAACAAGTACAAGCCCAAGGAATGGAGCGATGTAGAGGTTCTCTACATTAACACCTCGGGGCCATTGATTGTCCAGACGGTCAACAAACCCGTCAAGACTCTGGATGATTTGAAAGGCCTTAAAATCAGAGCTACCGGGCAGATGAGCGACGTCGTCAAGGCATTGGGCGCGGTTCCGATTCCCCTGGAAATGCCGGATGTCTACGATTCGTTGCGCAGGAACGTCATTGATGGCATTACCGTGGACATGTCCACCCTCAAGTACTGGAAGTTTGCCGAAGTGGTGAAAAACGTAACGGCAGATTGGCAGTTGGGCACTGGCTATACCTTCTACTTTGTGATCAACGCGAAAAAATGGAATGCCCTGCCCGAAGACATTAAGAAGATCATGAAAGAGGTGGCCCTGGAAACGAAAGAGAAACAGGCTGCCCTGTGGAATGAGATGGATATAGAAGGCAGAGACGTCTTCAAGACCGCGGGCGGACAGCTTTATATGCTTCCCGATGCCGAGGCGGCAAAATGGATAGCGGCTGTGCAACCGATCTTTGCCGGGTATAAGAAAACCATGGTCGGCAAGGGCTTCAAAGAAGCGGAAGTTGACGGCTGGCTTAGCTACATCAAGGAACGTATCACCTACTGGAAAGCAGAAGAGAAGAAAAGAGGGGTAGCCGCGCCTTTCAATTAATATTTATTTGAAACCAAGCAAATTAAGCAGCCTCATTGCGGAGCCGGACAGCCCCGGTGTGCTGCGTGGAGAAATCTGGGTCAGTCCCGGGGTCCTGACCGAAGCGGGCTTCGATCAGGACCCCAGAGGTCTGGCAGGCTTCGCCTCGTCTGTAGGGGCGGATGTCTGTTTTTTCCATTGGCCGGGCTCCGATTTGAAGGAACTGGCCGAACTTGCCCACGGTGCCGGTTTGGGCTGTGGATTGACTATTGACGGTCCTTTCCAGCGCCTTACGGCGACAAGGAATGTCCTTGATATCCTCCGGGAATTGGGCAGGGATCGTGCCGCTTTCCAGAGACTCCTTACCCGCGAGATGGAAGAAATAACCGGAATCTTGAGCCTGATCGAGCAATCGGAAGTTGATCTGATCCTTGTTGGTGAGGATATTGGCTATGCCGGCGGCCTCTATTTCTCGCCGGAGGTTTTCCGTTCGTATCTTTTGCCTTTTTACCAGGTCCTGGTCAGCAGGCTTGCCAGGATGGCCCTGGGGTGGCATTCCGATGGCGCTGTTGAGCCAATTCTACGAGACCTGGTGGAGTGCGGATTTCGTTTCTTTTCTTTAGAACCGGAATGCGTGGATCTGCTCAATTTTAAACGGGCCTATGGTTCCCGCGTTACCTTGATCAGCGGTATCCGGGCGTCATGGCTCGCCGCGAAAGAATTTGATCGGGGACGGCAAAGGAAGTGTTTAAAGGAAATAAGCGCCTTGGCCAGGGAGGGCGGATTGATTCTCGCCTCGAGCGGTGGGCTTTACAGTCCGGAGCTGCTTCCCAATTTCAGAGAGCTTTACCGTCTGATAGAAGATATGGCGCCGGCGGCGATTTAGAATGCGGGTAGGGGCGGGTTTCAAGCCTGCCCCTAAGTTTTTTGCGGCAGGGGAAGGCCAGCAAGTTATGAAGAAATTCCACGTCATCTTCCAGCCCTCCGGCAAACGGGGTGAGGTCTCGGAGGGAAAGACGATTAGCGAGGCCTCCCGGGAATTGGGGGTGGAGATCGAATCCATCTGCGGGGGAGCAAAAAGTTGTGGAAAGTGCAAGGTTAAAATAGCAAGAGGCGCCATCGCTCCGTATGGAGAGGCATCGCTGCCTGAACATATCTCCCCCTTTCAGGAAGAAGAAGGAAAATTCATTCAGCCGCATGAACAGGCCGATGGTTACCGGCTGGCCTGCGCTGCTCAAATCAGGGGAGACGTTCTGATCCTTGTCCCGGAGGAAAGCAGCGGGGGACAGCAGGTGGTGCGCAAGGGAGCCGGCGAGAGATTGTTTCACCTGAACCCCGCGGTTGCTTGCCACGTGGTCGAACTCTCCGCTCCCACGTTTCAGGATCCCCGCGGAGATTTCGACCGGCTAAAAGAGGCCCTGATTCAAAATCACCAGGTGTCTCCTTTGCTGGATATAGACTATCCGTCCCTCTTGAAGCTTCCGGCTGTTTTAAGGCAGGGGAACTGGACGGTCACGATTGCCGTCTGGATGGAGAAGGAGATAATCGGCGTCAAACCGGGGAAGGCGGATGATGACGTCTGTGGCCTTGCGGTGGATGTGGGCACAACGTCCGTCGCCGCCTATCTTTGCCGGCTCAAAAGCGGCAGGTTGATCGCCACCGAAACGATGATGAATCCCCAGGTCGCCTATGGCGAAGATGTCATGTCCCGAATCAGCTATGCCATGAATCACCCCGGGGGCCTGGAAACGCTGCACCATTCGATTATCGAAGGATTAAACCGGTTGGTGCAAACGATGACGGAGAAAACGGGAGTCTCTTCCGAGGATATCGTCGAGATGACAGTCGTCGGCAATACCGTGATGCACCATTTTCTGTTCGGGATCAATCCGGTGTATCTGGGAGCCCCCCCCTTTCCTCCGGTTATCCAGAGAGCAATAAATATCAAGGCCCGGGATCTCGGTCTGAAGATCGCCCCATCTGCCAATGTTTACAGTCCGCCCTTGGCGGCAGGCTTCGTGGGCGCGGATACCGTCGGCGTTCTTATTGCGGAGAGACCTGACCGAAAGCAGAAGATGGTTCTCATCATTGATGTGGGGACAAACGGAGAATTGGTCTTGGGAAACAGGGAAAAACTGGTCGCGACTTCCTGCGCCACCGGTCCTGCTCTTGAGGGCGCCTGTATCACGTTTGGCATGAGAGCGGCCCCGGGCGCAATTGAAAGGATCAGAATTGATCCGGAGACATTTGAGGTTAATTTTAAAGTCATCGGCAGGGATTTGGGGAGCAGAAACGTAGAACCGCGCGTCTCTGCCGAGCCCGGGGCGCAAGGAATCTGCGGTTCAGGGATCATTGATGGAATAGCCGAGTTGTTCCGAACCGGCGCCATTGATACAACCGGACGTTTCAACAAAAACATTGCTTCTCCCCGCTTCCGGATGAAAGGGGGAAGCCCCGAGTTTGTCATCGCCTGGCAGCACGAAACTTCGCTTGGAAACGATATCACCATTACCCAGGGTGATGTAAGAAACGTCCAATTGGCCAAAGGTGCTCTCTATGCCGGGGCAAAAATGCTGATGCGCCGGTTGGGCATCAAAAAAATAGACCAGGTGATTCTGGCGGGGGCCTTTGGAAGTTGCCTTGATCCGACAGCAGCCATGATCATCGGCATGTTCCCGGATTGTGACCTGAAAAATGTTTGTGCCGTCGGCAATGCCGCCGGAGACGGCGCCCGGCTGGTGCTGTTAGACAGGAAGAAAAGGCGGGAAGCGGAAAAAATAGCCGCCCGGGTGGAGTATGTGGAACTCACCATCGAAGCAGGATTTCAAAAAGAATTTCTGAATTCGATGTATTTCCCTCATCAGCAAGACGACTTCCCCCATCTGCGGGGCATAGTCCGGGATTAAGGAGAAATAGTATGCTGATTATTGCGGAAAGAATCAATACGTCGCGGCGGCAGATTGCGGAGGCCGTTACTGCCGGAGACCGAACCTTCATTCAGAAAGAGGCAACGGCGCAGACCGAGGCCGGGGCCCATTATATTGATGTCAATGCGGGCACTTTTGCTGATGCCGAAGGCGAAAAACTGGCCTGGATCATCGAGGCTGTCCAGGAGGTGACGGAGCTGCCGCTCTCGATTGACAGTCCAAGTCCGGCCGTCATGCGGGCCATGCTCACGCTGGTAAAGAAGACGCCGCTGATCAATTCCATTACCCTGGAATCCTCGCGGATCGGGGGGATACTGCCACTCGTCGTTGAGCGGAAAGCCAAGGTCATTGCCCTCTGTCTGGCGGAGCAGGGGTTGGCTGAGACGACCGCCAAGAAAGTGGAATTGGCCGGACGATTGATAGATAAACTGTCCGGCGCCGGTGTGCCCATAGATGACATCTATATAGATCCCCTCGTCTATCCGCTGGCGGTCAATCCTGGATCGGCGCAGGCAACGCTGGGAGCCATCGGTGCGATCACCAGGAATTTTCCCGGGGTCCACACCATCTGCGGCCTGACGAATGTCTCCTACGGCCTGCCGGCAAGAAAACTGATCAACCGGACGTTTCTCGCGGCGGCGATTACGCAGGGGCTGGATGCGGCGATCATTGATCCCACGGACAAGCTCCTCTACGCCATGCTCAAGGCAGCGACCCTTGTGGCCGGCAAGGACAGCTTTTGCCGGGATTACATTCGCACCTTCCGCGAGGGTCGTCTGGAATAACAGAGAGGGGAGTTCCGTGGCCTACCCGCTGCCGGCAGGAAGACCCATCATAACCATATTAGACGAAAAGAAAGGATAGCCGGGAGGATAAGGGATTATGTGGAAAAGTTTGCTCACAAGTGATTTAACGCCGCCGGATGAGATAGCAGCGCGGATAGAAAAGTTCAGGAAAGCAATGGAGAGGGAGGGTATCAACTTTGCCGTTATTTTGCAGAACGTTGACCTCTTCTATTTTACGGGTACCTCGCAGAAAGGCATTCTTGTTATTGCTGTTGATAAAGATCCGGTATTTTTTGTTGAAAAAGGTCTTGTCAGGGCAGCCCATGAGACACCCCTGGCGATTACCCGCATAGGGAAGGACAAGGAGGTGAAGGATATTCTCACCGACAAAGGGATACTGAAGGGCAGGGGAGGGATGGAGCTCGATGTGCTTCCTGTTATGGCCTTTGAGAGGTGGAAAAGCATCCTCGGCCATGACGGATTGGCGGATATTTCGCCCTCCATAAGGGATTTACGGTTAGTGAAAAGTGCTTTTGAAATAGAGCAGGTCAAAAAGTCCGGAGAAATTATTGATCATGTTTTTGAGAAGGCAAAGAGCGTGGTAAGAGAGGGCAGGCGTGAGGTGGATATTGCGGCGATCCTCGAATCGGAAGGAAGGATGCACGGTCATCAGGGCCTCCTGAGAATGCGGGGATTTAATCAGGAGATGATGAATATCTACATTACCCACGGAATTTCCGGAACCGTCGTCTCTGGCAACGATGTCCCTATTTCCGGCACCGGTGTGACCCATGCCGTTGCCCAGGGGCCATCGGTGAATAAAGTGCGGAGAAACAATCCGCTGCTAATTGATTATGGCGGCGGCTATAACGGTTATATTACTGATGAAACAAGGGCTTATGTAGTGGGTGAGCTTAAGGAAAAATTTGCCAAGGCGCACGCGGTAGCACGGGAGATTATCGAAGAGACGATGAGCTTTGCCAGGGAGGGGGTGAATGCCCCGGAAATCTTCAGAAAGGCGCTGGACAGGGCTAAGAGGGCGAAGTTAGAAGAACATTTTATGGGATACGGTGAAGGGCAGGTTGGCTTTCTGGGCCACGGCCTTGGTCTGGAGATCAATGAACTTCCGGTGCTAACACCCCGGCATGATGTTATCCTAAAGGAGGGCATGGTCTTTGCCATCGAGCCGAAATTTATTTTTCCTGACGAGGGCGCTATCGGTATCGAGGTAGATTTTATTGTCAGGCAAAATTGCCTGGAAAGGGTAACTGATACACCGCTTGATGTAGTCCAGGTTGGCGCCCCTCAACCCGGTGAATCTGCCTGCCGGTGTAAAGATGAATGATCGTAGGCCCCCGGATGCAGATCTGTTGCGTACCTTGCCGGTGCTGACCATTCTGTTTTGCTTGTTTTATTTGCTCATCCCGACGCCGCTGGGAGCCGAGACGAAGGTTCTGTACGAGGGAGATTCAATCTACAATCACGTCCAGATCAAGCAGGACGCCCAGGAAAAATGCATGCTGTTCGGTCGTTACAGCGACCAGCGTCAGACCTGCCTGAATACGGCCCAGCCTGATCTGTCCGTTTTTGAATACACCGGCATGATGTTCGTGGGTTTTTTGTTCCACCCGGAAACAAGGGATGTGGCTCTGATCGGACTAGGCGGCGGTTATGTGCCGACGGTTTTCAATCTGCACCTGCCTGCGGTCCGGCTGGACACGGTCGAGATTGACCCGCTCGTGTATACGCTGGCGCAGAAGTATTTTTCCCTCAAAACGACGGCGATGCAAACGATTATTGTCAATGATGGTCGTCAATATCTCAAGAAAACTGACCGGCGCTATGATCAGATCTGGGTTGACGCCTTCAACACGGATTACATCCCGATTCATATAACGACCAAGGAGTTTCTACAACTGGCCAAATCCAGGCTGACAAAAAGCGGCCTTGTTTTGCAGAACGTGCATAACACCAATAAACTTTTCGATGCGCATGTCGCGACTTTCCGGGCGGTCTTCTCGCAGGTCTATATCTTTAACGGCCGGAACAGCGGCAATTCCATCATCGTGGGCGCCGACCAGCCGTTGTTTGTGCCGCCCAGGTTTCAACAGCCTGCCAAAAAGAGGCTGCGGATCGGAGCGATAGATCTTGCCGCGGAGGCGGAGAAATATGTTCCGGAACCGGACATCGTACCGGTGGCGGTGCTGACGGATGATTTTAATCCGGCCAATCTCCTGCTCCATCAGGAACATTAATCTTGCAAAAAGATGTCATCCCCGAATGCTCTTATCGGGGATATGGACATACGGAGGTCATTGATGGCGATTGTATATGTAATGCTCACGGGAATGCTGGTGCTGTTCGGCGCTGCGGTCATGAGCCTCGAGATCCTCGCCTCCAATCTCATGTCGCCCTATTTCGGCGGCTCCATTTATATCTGGGGCAGCATCATCAGCTCCTTCATGCTCCATTTCTCCGCCGGATATGTGTTGGGCGGCTATCTCTGCAAGCGGACGGAAAGGGTATATCCTCTTGCCTTCCTCCTTGTGGTCGCATCGGTGTGGGTAATGTTCATCCCGCAAATACATCCGCCGGCCGGTGAATTTGTATCGAGCCGGATTGAGGATGTGCGCTACGGCTCGCTCGTGGCGATGAACATCATCTTCTTTCTGCCCGTTACCATTATGGCGATGGTCTCTCCCTACATCATCGGGATCCTGTCTTTGCACCAAAAGACATCCGGCCTGAGCGCCGGCCTGGTGCTCTTTATTTCGACGGTGGGGTCTTTTCTGGGAACCAACGCCACCGCGTTTTATCTCATCAATCTTTTTCCCGTCTCCGTAATCGTGCGCGGCATAGGCGCCGCCTGCCTGATTTTTTCTTGTCTGACGCTGTTTCTGGGGCTCGATAGGCGGCTGCGATTCTGATCAATTTTATCTGCCAATATCTTATTGACAACGAATTCTCTACTGCTGATACTTCGCCATCATAAAGGCAAGTCAGTAATTAAATGATCTTTTCCGAAAACAAGTCACTGGATATTTTAAATTATCCGCCCCGGCTTTACCGACGGCAGCTTCCTTATATCAAATATCCAGTTAATCCAAGAACATCTTGACTCCTGTTACTAAAATAATATAAGCTCACTCCAAGTCATAAAGCCTGGGTGGCGGAATTGGTAGACGCAAGGGACTTAAAATCCCTCGGCGCTTGTCGCTGTGTCGGTTCGACCCCGACCCTAGGCACCAGTTGATAATCCAAGGTAGTCCAAAGAAGAACAAAACCCGTTAGAAATAGCGGGTTTTTTCTTGCTATTCATCCAACGACGTGTTGTAGAGCATCCAGTGCGCCGCCGAAATTTACAAGGAAAGATTTTAATAAAAAAAGAAAACGGGACTGGAGCGGGACAAACTGAAAAGGCAAACAAAAGGGGCTACGGTATTTCTCCGAACCCCTTAATTTTACTTGGTCGGGGCGAGAGGATTTGAACCTCCGACCCTCTGAACCCCATTCATTATTTGACGTTTTTCACCCTTCATCAAGACATTGCATTTCTATTCAAATCTGCTTGACATTCCTATAATATTAGCCTATATTCCTATTCAAGACATTGCATCATATTTCACCCTTTTTAATGCTCTTTTTGTACCCCGATTTGTACCCCGTTTTTCGGCTAAAGGAGGCATAAATTATGGCACTTACCGATTTGCAGGTCAGAAAAATAACCCCTAAAAGTGAACGTTTTGAACTATTGGACGCAAACGGATTATACATCCGGGTAATGCCGACGGGGGCAAAAACCTGGATGTTTCGCTACAACTTCCACGGCGCTCCACGGCGGCTCACGCTGGGGAGGTATCCCGCTGTTACTTTGGCAGAGGCAAGAGAAAAGCACGCGCACGCTACTCAGGATATTCAGAAAGGTATTGATCCTGGGGCAGTAGCAAAGGAAGAGAAATCAAAGCTAAAGGCAGTTCCCACCATCGAAGAGGCATTGAAAGAATTTTGGGAAAGGGAGCTGAGCAAAAAGAAATCGGGCATAGAGACCCGGCGGATTCTTGAAAAGGACGTCGCAGCGGCCTGGGGGAAGCGACGCGTTACAGAAATCAAGCGTCGGCATATAGTTTTGCTACTTGATGAAATCGAACAACGGGCACCGATTATGCGAAACCGCGTTCACGGCTCATTAACGCGTTTTTTCAATTTCTCTGCCGAGCGTGGTATCATTGATGATTCACCCTGCACCAGAATCCGTAAAGTTTCAGAAAAGGGCCGTAACCGCGTATTGGATGACAATGAAATTAAACTCTTGTGGAAGGCGCTTGACCTTGGAAATAAGGCCGTCGATTTGTACGCCGTCAGTAAGTTGGCCTTAAAAATGATCCTGTTGACCGGCCAGAGACCCGGCGAAGTTTGCGGCATGGCTTGGAATGAAATCAATGGTGATAATTGGGATATACCAGCAGAACGCATGAAGGGGGGAGAACCGCACAGAGTACCCCTAACAGGCATGGCAAAAGAGACTATTGAACAGGCGCGGCCATTTAGCAATAATAGTAAGTATGTTTTCACATCGCCAAGAAGCCCGCTCTATGGCTTCAAAAAGCCCCTGAAAGCAAAACCAAAGGATGATGATTCATCCATGACCTCACATGCCCTCTCAAGGGCAATGGTGCGCCATTGGAAAGATATGGGATTCGAAACAGATGAACGATTCACACCCCATGATTTGCGCAGGACAGTAAGGACACGTTTGGCTGAAATCGGTATAACGGATATTGTCGCGGAGCGCGTCCTGGGGCATAAACTCCAAGGCGTCCTGGGAATATATAACCGGCACAGCTACGACGTAGAGAAGCGCCATGCCCTGAGCCTATGGGAAAAGCGGTTAAGCTTAATCCTGGGGCTTTCTGAACCGATATCAAATGTTATTCCCTTAGAGGTGCACCATGGATAAAGATATTAAGGAAGAGGTAGAAAAAAAGTTTTACACGGAGACAGAAGTTAAAGAAATGCAGGAAAAGCTATTAGAAATTCCCGGTTATTATGATTGTTACCCTTTCACACATCAACAGGCATACGATATTAAAGATATCTTGATGCTAAATAATTTCAAAGAAGAACAGGTTAAACGTTTTATCGTTGAACTTCGAGATTGTTGTGAGGGAGCAGCCTGCTTACTCGATCAACCTGATTACAAGAGTTACAAGAATGATAGGAAATCAATGGTAGCGCTTTTGGAAAAGAGCTATGCCCTGCTAGGTGAGATAAATACGGGCCGATTAATTCGCCAACTTTCCAGCTTTTCAGCATTTGACGAGTATAATCCAGAATACGGAGAATGCCAGGAATTAGCTGTTACCGCAGGGAATCTCTTGAGTATTTTGATACGAAAAATAAAGCGTCTCGATGATTCAATGGGGCAGCGTTTTAAGGGAAGGCCGAACGCTGATAGTAAAGGTATCGTAGCGGAAATGGCAAAGATATGGGAAAGATGTTTTAATAAAAAACCTACAACCTATGTTGACGGTCTTTTTATGCGTGTGGTTAAAATAGCGCTTGAAGGATTGAATCTTTCATACGAATATCCAGAAAGAAAACTTCGTGCCGCCTTAAAAAAAAATAGATGACGAAAAAGGAATAATTATTTCCCTTTCGTAACTTACGCATTTCTATTCATTGCATTATATTGCCTATCAAGGAAACTTGACGGGCATTTTTTTTGAGAGGTGAAGAGGAATGGAAACGCGAATAATAAGAAAACCGGAGCTTTTCAGTAAACTCAGCCTGAGTGACGCCACTATATGGCGGATGGAAAAGGCAGATAAATTCCCTCGACGGATCAACCTGGGTGGAAACTCTGTCGGATGGTTCGTCAATGAGGTTGACGAATGGCTGGCAAAGAAAGCCGCTGACAGAACAGGAAGCCGGGTGCTGGGTATTGGAGGGTAAGCCGATGCCCTCCCCTGTCCTTGACCGCTACGCCGAAACTCTCCGAAACCTCCCTCCTCCAGGGGTTGGTGCAAATTGTCATGGCCGGATAATGGCAGCGGCAAACTATGGCGTCATGGCCGGACTTCCCCCAGAACGGATACACGACGACTTACTGCACGCGATCCCCCCAGGAAAGCGGCGGCTACCAAGTAACGAAATTCCTGATGCAATCAAGCGAGCTTTATCAGATTTCAACGGCGGAAGCTTCATCCCACGACCACGATCAAAGCCCATTGTCCAGGACGGCAAGAAGGCGCTCCAGGGGATCATCGACCAGGGGGAATTTGGCGATGAGGCCGATTTGTGGGAAAGTTCACCCATTCGCATTGACTGGCTACCGGCTGAGGATGTTCACCATGCTTTTTGAGAATGATGATTTGATTTTCATAGGGGAGCGCCACGAACCGGGAATCATGGGTGTAAATATCCGACCCGCTAAGGAATGGCGAGAGCTTTCCATGTCCGGCGCGAAGTTGGGGCCACAATTCTGCATTAATCCTCTCAATGGCATGCCTTCACCAAAAAAGAGCGGTGACGGCACTACTTTGAGAGGCGATGCCAACGTCAAGACTTACAGGTACTGTCTTATTGAGTTTGACGGACTTGACCGGGAATCACAGATTAAATTTTATTCAGCAGTCAAGCTGCCCATTCGGGCGCTCATTGATTCGGGCAACAAGTCAATTCATGCCCTCGTTGACGTGCAGGTACTGGCCAAGGTTGAGACTTTGGAGCAATGGACTACTGAGATCAAGCAGAACCTTTATGAACGGCTGTTGATACCTCTGGGAGTAGACGGCCAATGTAGTAACCCTTCAAGGCTATCACGCCTTCCAGGGCATTACAGAACAGAAAAACAGGCATGGCAGCGACTATTGTGGCTGTCGAAGGACGGACAATATGCCATTGAGTGAATTTGCTGGGCAGGCCATGGGATTGGTAAATGCTTCCAACTGGCTTGAATCCGAACCCGACGAACCGGATCAGATCATTGAGGGCATATTGGACGTAAAGGATAAATTAGCCCTCATAGGATCGTCAAAAATGAGAAAAACCTTCCTCCTGCTCCAGATGCTGCTATGTCTGGCAACCGGAAAGGTGTTTTTAAACTGGAATATTCCAATGCCACGCCGGGTTGTTCATATTCAATATGAAATCCAGTCGAACCACTACCATCGCAGACTAAAGAGGATGTGTATAGCTCTTGGAATCACTGCTGCTGATTTGGGCGACCGCTTCCACATCCTTAATGCCCGTGGACTGAATCTGTCCGGCATAGAAGGAATAGAAAAAATATCCCAGATCGTAAAGCCATACAATCCAGAAATCATATCGTTTGACCCGCTCTACAAAGTCGCTACAGGCTCAGAGAACGCTGCTGAGGATGGGAAAATCATCCTCAATGCCTTCGACGGCTTGACAGAGCAGACCGGCGCTGCTGTCGCCTATGTCCACCACGACGCTAAAGGTTTTAGCGGTGATAGAGACATCCGGGACAGGGGCGCTGGATCAAATGTAATTGGCCGGGACTATGACGCCTGCATCACTATGACCCCGCACGTCTCAGAGACGGACGCGGCAGTTATAGAGGTTATGTTGCGGAATTACCGCCCACAAGAACCATTTACCGCCCTATGGTCTGAGGATGAAGACACCGGGGGCTATAGATTCGACATGAGGGAAGAAATAACACCGACGAAAAAGACCTCTTCAAACGGCAAGACCAAGGATTTACCGGCGCTGGACACATACCTACCTGCTGCCCTTGACCTCGTGAAGGATGCGCCCATGCCGATAGGTCTATTCATGGATACTCTGAGAACTAAAACGGGCCTCACCCATTCCAGATCAGCAATATTCAAAAATTGGGCGATCAGCGGAGGCCATCCCGTGCTTGATACCATTGAGACAAAACGGAGCCGGGGAAAGCATGAAAAATTGATCGGACGAACTGAGGATATTCTCCGGCTGAGAGGTTTAGAATGAATAGAAACAATAGAAATTATGAAAGCAATCATGTTTTTTCTATCATCCCTTACTTTAGAAAACACAACACGCTTATTATAGCGTGTGTGTTTGTTCTAAAGTGGATACCGGGGAGGTAATTCTCTGGGCCACTATATTTAAGAACCCGGATGGTGAGAGGAGATTTATAAAGGTACTCAAAATTTTCTACGGGAGGGGGCATCTTCATCTATAGGGCTTTCATTTTGATGAACCGAATTGGCTATTACACACGCAAAGCCGCAATATTAAGACAGGGGGTCAAATGGTCAAACCGCACTCACAGATGGTCGTATATCTTCAGCACGAGGGGATAGGGGGCATCGACATCTTGACAGCTCCCTGCTTTTTTAAACCCCATGGCTTCGCATTGGCAGAATTTTTCCCCCGTTTGAATATTATTGTTCAATAACCAAACAGGAATAAATAAAGATACGTTTAAACTATAGATAGTTAGGTTAATTTCAGCGTTTGAACAAATGTTCAAAGAATCAAACATGAAAATCAAAGGGAGGGCATCCCCTAAGACGGGCAAAGAGACGACCGGGAGAAAGAGAATTGTTATTCATACCGCAAATATGCCGTTGCTGTCTACATCGCCCAAAATCCGGTAGTGACTCATTTTGGTTTTGGAAAATGTTTCGTGGCAGAGAGGCGGCCATGAAGCTACTTGGTATGGCCTTATTTGTGGTAATTCAATTCTGTGTTTTGGGAAATGCGGAAGCGACCAGCGGTATACGTGGGCTTGAACTCATAGCAAAACCCTGTTTCGTGAGTTTTGCCGAAAATGTCCTCGTACACGATACAGCCATAGCAAAGAATGATGGTTTCGATAAAATTATTTGCCGTTATTCCGGGCGGGGCGGCGTAGCTTCTGTGTCTAATGGGGTACGGTTCGGGATCGGCACTTTTTATAATGCACCCATCGGGGAGATCAATGGGAAGTTCCTTACTAACGTCTTCTCTGGTGGGGTAATTGATTTGCTTAAAACCAATAGTAGAGACTACCTTGCGGAGAATAGCCGGTGTCTTCCCTACATTTTCCACCTCGGCGGTCATGGTGGATTTTTTGAACCCTTCCAGAGTAAAGCCAAATTCTCCCTTGGGCCATTCTACGGATTTAATAGCCAGGTATGCTTGTTCAATAGCCTGAAGAGTTTCAGCGTTTTTATTGGCAGCTTCAGCGGCCTCTTTGGTAGCATCGACGGTATTTCTGAGATGTTTGGCTTGAATAGACATGGCTACGCATTGAGCTACGAATATAAGGGCTTGGATGGCAGCTATGAAGACAAGCCAGCCGGTGAAAGTAGCGATTCGCTCATCGGGAGTTTTTATGCTTGCCTTTGCTTGATTATCCTTGCGGGGGTATTGGCCTATTCCGGTAGTTGGTATGGGGTAAACAGGGGGTGGCTTATTGGCGGCCTGTTGATTGGGTGTAGCCTTCTGACCTTTGCGTTGTGCTTCCTGTGGTGGGGTTGGCTCTTGTGAGAAAGAGTTTACGCTCACAAATGCCGTGAGTATGAGAGTCAGCGTGATTAATTTTTTCATCTACACCCTACAAACAAAGGAGAAGGCTATATGAATATTTCTATTCCTACTTGCCACCAGGAATTAGGCGTAACATCTTCCGTAGGTCGGAAGGATCGCCGTCATCGGAAAATACAGAGACGATCCGCAGCGCGTCTTGAAGCCCATCGCCGATTAATCCTTGATATTCGCCAGATGAGATTTGAGATTCAAGGATTTCCTTTGCGCGTTGCAAGGATCTTTGGTCAGTTACGGAAAGTAGCGCACAGAGAAGAAAATGATGGGCCTGAACTTGAGTAGCAATAACTTTTTGAGTTTCAAATAATTCGCGTCCAAGTTTAGATTCCACAATGCTCCTTGCGTATAAATAATTACGGTAAAATCAGAAAAATGAAACGGTATGTTTGGCAACGGTGAAAACTGTACGCTTTTTATTGGGGATTTCAAGATAAATTCGTGGTATTGAAATCCATCTCTCAAAGGGGGTGGATTATGAAAGTTTTCAATACCGTTACTGGCATTACGGGGATTGCGTCGTTTATTTTCTTATTATTTCCTGATTCCTTGAGTGAGGTTTTGAAATTGGGGACCACCAGATTAATAGTGCTATGCATTTTCATTATTTGCGCAACAACTCTTATTCATTCACTGATAGCGTTTATAATCATGCGTGTCAAATCATCAAGTGGGTCAGTAATGGCCAAGAAAACCCCCGTTGAGATAATCAGAAGGCCAGAAGGACATCACTATTTTGTTCAGGATGGTATATGCCGACACATTCCCGATCCTCCGACGTATGAGTATCTTGGAATGTTTTTGGGGTTTACGTGGCTAGACGCCAGGACAATGCTATTTGATGATATAAAAAAGAAATATTCAATCGGGGAACCATTACCAAGCATTGAATCATTCTTTCCCAAATAGGATTCCTACCCGATTAATTTTACAATTTCTTCCAGTGTCCACACATGATCCGCAATCCCCGCTTCCATGGCGAGAGTAACCCTCAGCGTCTTGCATGCAGAAAACCGTTGAAATTGAATCGATCCCATTACGCCTTGCCAGGTGCATAGCAATATCACCCCTGTGCCGATGAAGAGACGACCGAAAGAAGGAAAATCGATCCTGGGGCAAATATGTTCTTGCAATTCCGGCATTGGATTTTCCCCTGTGTCCAAAATCATCTTGACGCACAAAATCATTCTCCATATAGTTGGGTCGCAAAAAACATTGCTTTATCAATTCTGTTCAAGCTCATGCTCTTAAATTTTGGATAAGTGAAACTCGGAAGCAGGAAAAAGAGGGCAAGATTTATTTGCGAAAGGCGGTCAATTAATGTTCGGGATTGGAATCCCAGAATTAATCGTCATGATGATAATTGGCGGCATTTTCTACTATTTTAAATATCATCGGGGCGGAAGAGAGATATCTAATAATGTCCATCCAATAAAAACCAACAAATTGTTAGGGTTGGAATATGTACCCATCAATAGCGACCGACAACCATCCTACGTTCCAAGATCAACGGTTATAAAAGGAGACAGGCCCATGGATGTTGACAAATATAACCCGCTAATTCGCAAGCATGCGAAGCCGGAAATTGACAGGTTTTTGGATGTCAAGAGTAAGACGCGAATCATTATTTTTGATGTTGAAACAAATGGGCTTTATGTAGGATGCAGCGTCTTGTCCTGTTCAGCTATCAAATATGAAATTGATCCGAATACTTATGAGATGACAAAGATCGACCATTTTAACCGATACTATTATCCGGTTGAAGAATATGATCCACAAGCTATCGCAGTCAATAGACTGACAAGGGAGATGATCACGCAAAAACGAGGAGATTGCACCTATCCTGTTCATTTTTGCATGGATTCTGCTTTTGAAACATTTTGTAGCGAAACAGAAAGATTTGTTGCCCACAACATCCCCTTTGATACAAAGTTTATCCCGTTCATGGGAGGGAAGAAGAAATTTTGTACCATGATGACCAACATGAACATTGTGGCAGTTGAATTTCTTGGATGGAAAAACGAATGGAAATGGCCAAAGCTGTCAGAAACAGCGATTCATTATGGTTGCCCACTTAATGAAAGTGATCTGCATAACAGCATGTACGACGCGGAAATAACGTCATATATCTTTTCAAAGATGCTTGAAACTGTTAAGAATGACTGCAATGGCGTAGCCGCTGAAATTGACGACTTTCCTCCAGAGTTTGATAGTCATTATAATTTTACTTGGCAATTAAGAAATGTCAATGAAAGCTTAGCATTACAATGCAAAGTAGGGGAAGTTCTAAATTTAACCAGGGAGAGTAAAGCAGGTAATGATGTGGGTGTGGTAACCAAATCCGGCGAACATCTTGGAGATATAGAACTTTCTGATCTACAATACTATGGTTTAATTTTTGATATCGACCATGGAGCTAAGGTTTCGGCTAAGATAAAACAAATCTTTACCAAAAACACAAAAATAGAATCCATAAACATAAAAGTTTCTATTGGGTATGTGGACAGGGAGGAACAAAACACATTATTTTCAATAGACAGGAATGCAAAAGAAATTATAACCAAAGCAAAAACCCTGGAAAAAACAAATCATGAGGCAGCTATATCTTTGTACAGGAAAGCAACAGGAATGCTAAACGGAATTGATCATCAATGTGAAAAACATTTCTCAACGTGGCGAGCACAGAAGTTTCCGATTAACAGATTGTCACTCTTACTGGAAAGAGAACGACGATATCAAGAATGTCTTGAAGAAATTGAGGCTTATGGAAGAGTGGTTGATAAAGTAGGACTTTACGCGGGAGAAAAAGAGATTTTAGAAAAGCGAAAAGAGAGGATGTTGAAAGCAATTAAGGAATATCCCGCCAATTTAAAGATGATCGTAGCTAAGCACAGAGACGATAATGAAATAGAACCACCTCAAGACGTCATTATAGTAAACGAATATCAAGAGGATTCCGATTTTCAGCAATTCCTTAAAGCCGGAAGCGGTTTTATTTTCACTGTAGATGGGCCTCAAGGGGGCACATATGTAGGCATGTCTGTCAACCTCTGGATACCCAAAGTCAAGAATCCAGAAGAAGTTTATATCTATCCCCGGAATGGCCCGTCCTGCCTTGGTACTATACCCTCAACACACCCTGACTCCTTCGGTTTGAGCATTGTCAATCATTTATTGGCTGGCATGAGTTACGATGCGAGAATAGTAGAACGCGCTGATAATACATGCAAAATAAAGTGTAGATTAATTTCAAAAGAGGAAAACGAATTTAGAAAAGAAGAATATAAAACATCTCTCATAAAAGAATTTAAAAAACCTTACACTCCCAAGAAACCTATAATACTCATGCTTGCGGCAAAGAAGAAAAAAGCTGCGAAAGTAGGCGACAAGCTGATAATTGAATTTGTGGATTTAGATTCATTTGGTCTTTATCCGAAATTTTACTGGCCATGGCATATCAAATTCCTCAATCAAGCCGGTGTCACTGTAGGCATATTCGCTGATGATAGAAGCATCATTCAGAGAATCCTTAAAGCTCACTTAAATTCATATCTTTTTGATATTGAAGTCTTAGAAATAGCAAATGAACGTAGCAGTGCTTGGGAGGGTTACCTTACCAAACTGCTTATCACGCCCTTCAAAATCAAATAATGAACCGAAATCTTGAATTATGTTCCCAGGAGAACAGAGCGTTGAAAGTTACTTACAGGCAACCAAGCGATGAGTGCAGCGTTCAAGAAGGCAAGGCGCGTCATGAGGGCAAGGATGATCGAATGCCATGATTGTAATGACTATGCAACAGAGCTTCATCCATCATCACAATAGAAGTACCCAACTGCATCGCCAGCCCCTGCTTTTCGACGCAAAATAGCTGAAATATTTCTTGACAAACCAAAACAGCGCCCATAGACTCCCAACGTCGAAAAGGAAGTTCTTATCAATTGATTATAATTTTAAGGAGCTGAATTTAAATGAATATTTCAGATGATGCAAAGAATTTACTGCGATTTATGTGTGAGCATGGTGGTGCAATATCGAGTAGTGATATTGGTATTTGGAGCTGGCCTGGCGAAACAAAATGGAGGGAATGTAATAATCATAGAGAAAAAGCAAAAAATGATGATGTTATTGATGAATTAAAGAAAAATAAGTTTATTAAAAGTAAAAAACTTGCACGTGAACGTCTTACAAAATTTGAACGTGAGATGGGAATGACTGGTGATAGTGGAAAAGGTTATGAGATAACATCGACAGGCTATGACTACAATGATGAAATAAATAAGTAAGTTAAAGTATGTTATGGAATGCTTGAACTACCCAAAACGCCCATCTACCTATCAATTAACTGGTTAAGGCTCCACCCCCATGATCACCCGTCTTCATCCCAATGAAAGACTCAGGCTGCTTTCACCGGAGCAGCTTGCAAGACATGCCCAGCATCCCGGCACACCCCGTAAAGAGCCACGGGGAGTGCCTAAGCGCGGAGCAAGCGCCAAGAGCGTCCCAGTCCCCGCCCCACGACTTCGGCCTGCCGGTGGTGCGTTGGCAGACCTACGCGAGGGGCTTAGCGCGGTGCAAGCACCATCAGAAAAACCCGCCAGTTGCCCGCCACACCCAGCAAAAAGCCGCCGGGAGTGGCTACGAGAGTGCCGACGCGAACAGCCCCCGATGCCCCGCCCCACGACTCCGCCCGCCGGAAAAAGCACCCGGCGACCTACGCGAGGGGCTATGTGCGGTGCCAGCGGTTCATTTCCCCATGGCCCGGCACACCCGGTATACAGCCACCGGGAGTGCCTTGTGCGGTGTCGAACGGTCGCTATCCCCCCATTGCCCGCCACACCCAGCAAAAAGCCGCCGGGAGTGGCTACTCGGGTGCCGAATGCTCGGTCGCTTCGCGCAGCAACAATCTCCCCACACCCCGAAAGTAACCTCGGGGAGTGGGGGCGCGGATGCCGCTTGCACAGAAGGACAACAGCATGTTAGCGGTGGCTTGTCACCCCTTCACCTGGACAAACAGCCGTCAAGGTAAAGCGGTCACAATCCACACCCGAAACCGGCCAGGATAAAATCAGAACGAGAATGCAAACAGCGCATACTCGCCCTGATTTCACCCTGTCCTGCCTTATTCCAAAAGCATTCAAAAAGACAATCAGAAGCCCCTCACTCCGATGCACACTTATTCCAGTGCCGCCAATTAAAAGACTAATCAGATGGGCGCGCGAAGTTTATGGCCTGCTATCTATTCGCCACGCCTCATAACGCTATATTATGTAATCGCGCCGAAAAGCCCGCTTCTTACATAATAGGCGTTATGCGGCATGTTTTTTTGTCATGTCGCTTGCAATGATCATTCAGCGGTTAATTACTTCCCGGCAGCAATCGCCACGCCAAAAAAATGCGCTCACTATTTTACAGGCCACTTTTTTAAAGGATGCGCCCCCGATTATCCCCCCAACCCCCGAGGGGGAATTTAAAAAGGTCATCAGTTACGCTACGCGCCGATTTGTCCGCTTCACTCCGCAGAAACCGCCCCGCTCAATTCCGCTCTATCCCCCCGCCTCCCTCCCATCCGCCCCCATGGGGGCTCCCCATCTCTGGCGCCGGGCGGCGCCCTCCTCCCCACGCCCTTCGCTACGCTCGCCCGGCGCCTTACTCATTTCATTCACATCAACAGAGATGAGGGATATTTTCCAGTGCTTAAAGCTCCACGGTCAAAGTCGCCAGGCTCCAACCAGGGCAAAAAACCGCCCTGTTTTCCACTGCTGGCTTTGTTCGCCCACTCCGCTCAACAAGTCGGCGTAATTCCGGCGCACTATTCCCAGAAATAGGTAGTGTCTCAGTTTGAAATTGATTTTTTGTGAGTCATTTGTTGACTCGCAAAGTAATTCAGTTTAGTTCTCAGAAAGGTCAATATTTGACTTTTCTGAATTTCTAATTTAATTAACTTTTGATTAATGCCGATACAAAGAATACCAACAATCTGGCGCAATAGTTAATTATAGATTAACTATTTGCTTGTAAAGCAATTAAGAGTGTGTTAGTAAATCCATCAATGGATGATCTTACCAAGAAAGAAATAAGTGATATTATTCAGGAAACTTTGGAATACGGGTATGTAATCCCATCAAAGCATGCAAAAGATCAAATGTTAAAGCGTAGTTATTCAATTACAGATGTCAGGTACATTTTAAAAAACGGCAAGATCATAAAAGAAGAATTATATAACAATCAGAGATGTTATACTTTTAAGGGTAATGATTTAGAAGGGCATCCAGGTGAGGTGGTAATTTCATTAAATGCCGGCGCAAGAAAGATGGTTATCATTACCGTTAAGGGAGGGGTAAAATGAAAAAATGTTGGGTTTGTGAAAAAGATTTAGAAGTCATAAAAGATCAACCATATCAATATAAAGAAAGTGGCTTAGACAATGTATATTTGCATGGGATAATTCAATACAAATGTCATAATTGTGGAGAAGAAGCGCCGGAAATACCAAATCTTAAAGAACTACACTTGCTTATTGGTAAATCAATTATATGCAATAATGAGTATTTGTCCTCCCAAGAGATTATATATCTACGAAAAGAACTTGGCTTAAAAGGCAAAGAGATGGCAGAACTTCTATCAGTAACCCCTCAAGAATATTCTAAATGGGAAAATTCAAAAGATATTATTTCTTCTGGATGCGATAAACATTTACGATTGCTTTATATTTTGAATGCAGATTTTGAAACAGGCAAAGTATTGCATAGTGGACTTAGATTTATGAAACAAATGTCATTCGCAAAAAAAGCAATTTATAGAAGTGTGGACAAAAGAATCGCACTAAGTGTGTCTGAGTGGATTAAGCCAGAAGCCCCTTTATTTAGAGAAGACTGCTTCGCTAATTGAATAGTAATAGAATAATTTCTTCCAACGTCCACACATGATCCGTTACCGTTGCTTCGATTGCCGGTGTTACCCTTAAAGTCTTATGCAGCCTGGAAAAGTTGTAGTGCATAAAGTATAAGGCTACAGAAAAATATAGATTTTCAACCATCTTGCTAAATCCATTAGTTAGCCTTGTAAACCGGCGCAAAGACATACGCATGGTAAGGTTTCATAATATGCCTATGATTATTATGGCTAACCTCCAAGCATTACCAAAGACCCTGGCTATTTTGGCCGGGGTTTTTTATGGGCCGAAAATCCAAAAGTGGTAAAGGAGCGATTCTGAGACGGTGGATCTTCTGATTGATGGGCCGGTGTGAGAGCATCCGCCCTTTTTATAAAATATTTTCCGTCTATAAGGTATTAAATCTTGTACCCCGATTTGTACCCCGGCGATTTTTACAACAAAAAAGGGGTACAAATTACTTTGTAACCCCTTGATTTTAATGGTCGGGGCGAGAGGATTTGAACCTCCGACCCTCTGAACCCCATTCAGATACGCTACCAAACTGCGCTACGCCCCGACTTTTATAGTGGCGGTCATTATCACCATAGGCCGGGCATGTCAAGGTCAATCGTCTCAACGAAAAACAACTTGAAATTTCGGCGGAATTAAATTAAACTGACGGGAATGTTTATTACGACTTCATATAGCATAGGTACAAAGCTGGGTTGGCGAAGCTTATTTCTCGTGAGATTGCAGATGGCAGGAGAAAAAATCAGAGTATTAATTTTGTTGATATTTATCGGTCTTGCTCTTCCCCAGGTTTCATCGGCGGATATTTACAAATACGTTGATGAGGAGGGGGTGCTCCATCTTACCAACGTTCCAACGGAAATTAACGCCAAGTATGTATTGGTGCTGCGAGAGAAGCCTGTCCACTTCATGGTAGGCACTGATATAACCAAATACGATCATCTTATCAACCGGGCGGCAGATAAATACAAGGTAGATCCATCGCTGATCAAGGCCGTCATCAAGGCCGAATCCAACTTCAATCATCAGGCCGTTTCCCCCGTCGGCGCGCGCGGCCTGATGCAACTCATGCCCACCACAGCCACTTACCTGCAGGTCGCAGATTCTTTTCATCCGGAGAACAACATTGAAGGGGGCGTGCGTTACCTCCGTTATCTTTTAAACCTTTACCACGGAAACCTGCCCCTTGCTTTATCCGCCTACAATGCGGGAGAAGGCGCTGTAAGCCGTTATAACAACCAGATGCCACCCTATCGGGAAACCCAGGATTACGTCAAGCGGGTCATGAGCTATTACAATCGGTATCTTGCCGACAGGAAATAACGATACTGTCCCTCAAGGCAAAGCAAAGAAATATTTCTTTAATTTATCGAATTTTTTCTCTTTAATACCGCTAAGTTCCTGCAATTCTTCCAGGCTTTGAAAACTTCCCTTTGCCTCCCGGAGGGCGATGATTTGCATCGCAGTTTTCTCGCCAATGCCGGGGACAAGGACCAGGTCTTCAAAGCCGGCCTTATTAATATCCACGGGCAAGTCCAGCGCCAGGGACTGCGCCGCACTCATTTTACCTATGTGGGGACACCTTTCCAAAAAAGGTGTCCCCAAGGCAGGCGCAATACTGGTCAGATAAACTTCATCACCAGTCTGCAGCCTGCGAGAGCCCATGCCTCCTTCGAACTCCGGTGGAATTGTCGTCCGTATCGCCGTCATAAGGTCGGAGATCGTTGCCCCCGGCGCCATGAAGTACACGCCTCGCTCTTGTCCATTCAAGTTCAAGGCAATCGTCAGCATTCCCTTTTCTCTCTTGCTGAACGGCTCGGCCTGGGTAGCCGAAGATCCCCCCACGGGCATCAGAATATTGATGACATAGAGCAATACCGCCAGGGCAACCATGACGGCCAGACCATCCGCCTGTTGGCTCGTAAGTTCCAGTTGCTCTTTGTATTTCAGATCACCCATAGGGATAGATCGGCCAAAAAAATCAAGTTTTTTTGTCCAGGCCAAAGGCGTTGTGGAGAACAGTAACGGCCAGCTCTGTGTATTTGGCCCTGACCACGCAAGATATCTTGATCTCGGACGTGCTGATCATCAAAATATTTATGCCCTCCGCAGCCAGAACGGAAAACATCCGGGCCGCAACGCCGGAGTGACTGATCATGCCCACACCGATAATTGACACTTTAGCCACGTCCTCATCTACCTCCAACCGGTCCGCACCGATTTCCTTAACCACCGCCTCTACTATACGGCGGGCTTCCTGGATATCTTTCCGGGAAACCGTAAAGGTCAAATCGGTACACCCATCAACGCTCGCATTCTGGATGATCATGTCCACGACGATGTTGTGCTCGGAAAGCGGCATAAACAAATGCGCCGCCACACCAGGTCGGTCGGGAACGCGGACTACGGTAATCTTCGCCTGGTCGCGATCGTAGGTTACTCCGGATACTACTTCCTTTTCCATCTCCCTATCCTCCTTGGTCACCAAAGTTCCACCCTCGTCAGTAAAAGAGGATTTTACATAAACGGGCACCGAATATTTTTTCGCCAACTCCACCGAACGGGGCTGGAGCACCTTGGCCCCCGCCCTGGCCATCTCCAGCATTTCATCGTAAGAGATTTTATCTAAGCGGCGGGCGTTGCTGCAGATATTGGGATCGGTGGTATAGACGCCATCAACATCAGTATAAATATCGCATACATCCGCCCCCAGCGCCGCTGCCAGTGCCACGGCACTCGTGTCGGAGCCGCCCCGCCCCAAGGTGGTAATATTATTTTCATCATCCACACCCTGAAATCCCGCAACTACAACGATAACACCCTTTTTAAGCTCACTTTCGATTAATTCCTTATCCACACTCACGATCCGGGCCTTCGTGTAGGCCTGATCAGTGCGAATCTTGACCTGAAAACCCAGCAGGGACCGGGCCTGATAGCCCATCTTACGCAACACTATTGCCAGCAGGGTTACTGTAACCTGCTCCCCGGTGGAAATAAGCGAATCGTATTCCATTTTATCCGGATTGCCCGCCCCCGCCTTCTGGGCAAGCTGGATAAGGCGATCCGTTTCGCCCGCCATGGCCGAAAGAACGACCACAAGTTCATGACCGGCTTTTTTCGCGCGTATTACCTTCTCCGCCACCTTCTCAATCTTTTCCAGATTGGCCACCGAGGTGCCGCCATATTTTTGCACAACTATTGACATCCGCTATCAACCTCCTTCTTTTAGTTTTTCTGCCTTATATCAGTTTAACTCCGCTCTATCAAAAGCCGATTTATTTCCTTCCGGTTACGGGAAATGACAATTCTGCGCCTGTTTTCATCAATATAGGTGAGGAAAATGAAAAATGCGCCGGCCGGCAAAACCTCCTTGATCTTTTCAGCCCATTCCATTACGACAACGCTACGATCGTTAAAACAGTCTTCATATCCTATCTCGTCAAGATCCCGCACGCCTGACAGACGGTACAGGTCAAGATGATAAAGAGTGAGTCGGCCCGGATATTCATTGATGATCGTAAAGGTGGGGCTGGTAACCCGGTACTCCTCCGGGACCCCCAAACCCCTGGCGATTCCCTGGGTCAGGCAGGTTTTTCCCGCCCCCAATTCTCCGCAAAGGGCCAGCACGTCACCAGGTTGCAGGTTTTCACCCAAAAACTTTCCGAAATCATAGGTCTGCTGCGGGTCATCAGAAATCCAGGTAGAATCATCCATGGAAAATGCGCAACAAGTTTGCGTCGCTTCAAGCATGGGGAGGCCCAGCCTTTTCCAGAATCACCACGGCGGTTGCGGCATGCCGCGTATGAGACAGGCTTAAGTGCGTCGCCGACACCCTGAGGCGACGCAACATGCCTTTCGCCCTGCCCCGCAGTCTGACTTCCGGTTTTCCGCGTTGATCGCTCACGACTTCAATCTCCTGTAACGAAAGCCCCATGCCCAAGCCTATGCCCAGGGACTTAAGCAAGGACTCTTTGGCCGCAAACCGGGCCGCAAAATGCATCGCCGGCAGCGCCCGGTTATGGCAATAAGCGATTTCACCGGGAGTAAAAACCCGCTCCACAAAGCGATTGCCCCATCTGGCGATGATGCCCGCCATCCGCTGGACCTCCACAATATCTATTCCTGTGCCGTAAATCATAATAACCCCATGCCCGGAGTGGGCTCAAGGAAGTATGAAAATCCCCCCTTAACCCCCCTTTAGTAAAGGGGGGGATGGGAGGATTTTCATATAAATCAGTTACTCATGATCGCATCGGTCATGGCGGCGACTTTTTTCATGGCGGCCACGTCATGTACCCTGATGACGGCGCTGCCGTTTATAATGGCCACCGCCACTGCCGCCGCCGTCCCTTCCACGCGATCCCGGGCCTCGCCGCCCGTCACGGAGCCGATAAAAGATTTGCGCGACACACCTGTCAGGATGGGCCGTCCGAGAACCTGGAAGCGGGCCAGGTGCTTCAAAATCCGCATGTTATCTACCGCCGTTTTTCCGAATCCGATACCGGGATCGAGCATCGTCCTGTCTCTTTCCACACCACCGTCAAGGGCGTTTTGCAGTCTGGCGCGCAGAAAATTGCTGATGTCTTCGATAAGGGATGGATAATAAAGAGAACCTTTCTGCATGTCTTTCGGCATGCCCCGCATATGCATGAGGATCAGCCCGGCGCCGGTTGCCGCCGCAACTGTCAACATTTGCCGATCAAATCTCAACGCACTTACATCATTGATTATTTCCGCACCGTGGGCCACAGCTTCCTTGGCCACCAAAGCTTTCATCGTATCAACGGAGATGGGTACGTCCAGCCTGGCCGCGAGTTTCTCAATGACTGGTATTACCCTGCCCAGCTCTTCCTCCGGCGACACGGACTTCGAATCAGGACGCGTGGACTCGCCGCCGATATCCAGCATATCCGCACCGGCTTCGACTAAGCGCTCACCCTCCGCAACTGCTGCCGCAAGTGTGGAAAAGCAACCGCCGTCAGAAAAGGAATCCGGGGTAACATTCAGGATCCCCATGATCAAGGTGCGCTCCCCGCAGATTATTTCCCTCCGGCAGGTTTTGAAAATAATTTTGTCTGTTACGTTCAAGCTAATTGCTCACGACCGGGGCATCCGCCGTCGCTGCCACCGCTTCCGCCGGTAGATCCACCGGGGCAGGGGAGGGCGGCTTTAAGCCGATGAGGGCATCGAGTTCCGGCATGTTCAAGACTTCCTTTTCCAGCAGCTCAGCGGCGATGCGGTGCAATATCTCCATGTGTTCGGACAATATCTCGAGCGCTTTTTCGTAACTATCGGTGACGATGCCCGTAACTTCCTCGTCAATCTTCACCGCCGTATCTTCGCTGTAATCCTTGTGCGTCGCTATTTCCCGGCCCAGGAAGATTTGTTCTTCTTTTTTGCCGTAACTGAGCGGCCCCATTCGGTCGCTCATGCCCCATTCGCAGACCATTTTCCGGGCCAGGTTGGTGGCTCTTTCGATGTCATTGCCGGCGCCGGTGGTAAATTCATGCATGACTAATTTCTCCGCCGCCCGACCGCCCAGGAGGATAGTAATGTTACTCAGCAGAAATTGGCGGTTATAGGTGTGCTTTTCGTCAATGGGCAGTTGTTGTGTCAAACCAAGCGCCCGGCCGCGCGGAATGATGGTTACTTTGTGGATCGGATCCGTACCGGGCAGCAATCTGGCCACCAGGGCATGTCCCGATTCGTGATAGGCCGTATTACGCTTTTCTTCATCACTGATGACCATGCTCTTTCTTTCACTGCCCATCAGTACCTTGTCTTTGGCAAATTCGAAATCGCTCATGCTGACCAAATCCTTGCCTGTCCGGGCGGCGTAAAGAGCAGCCTCGTTAACGAGGTTTTCTATATCCGCGCCCGAAGATCCCGGCGTGCCACGGGCAATGACGGCAAGGTCCACATCAGGGGCCAAAGGCGTCTTCTGGGTATGGACGATGAATATTTTCTCCCGGCCCCTGACATCGGGCAGGGGAACGATCACCTGACGGTCAAAACGGCCCGGTCTCAACAGTGCCGGGTCCAGCACGTCCGGACGGTTGGTAGCGGAGACCAGGATTACGCCTTCGTTAGATTCAAAACCATCCATCTCCACCAGCAGCTGATTCAGGGTCTGCTCCCGTTCGTCATGTCCGCCGCCGAGGCCGGCGCCCCGGTGCCTGCCCACCGCATCAATTTCATCTATGAAGATGATGCAGGGCGCATTCTTTTTCGCCTGGGTGAAAAGGTCCCTGACGCGCGAGGCGCCGACACCTACGAACATCTCCACAAAGTCGGACCCGCTGATGCTGAAAAACGGGACATCTGCCTCGCCGGCGATGGCTCTCGCCAGAAGGGTCTTGCCGGTGCCAGGCGAACCAACGAGCAGCAAACCCTTCGGAATCCTGCCCCCCAGCCGGGTAAATTTTTTCGGATCTTTTAAAAAATCAATAACCTCCTGTAGTTCCGACTTTGCCTCGTCAATCCCGGCCACGTCGGCAAAGGTTATTTTTTTGGACTTGTCTGTTTGCAGTCTGGCCCTGCTTTTTCCGAAGGCCATGGCCTTGCCGCCGCCGGACTGCATCTGGCGCATGAAGAAAATCCAGACGCCGATTAGCAGGATCATGGGAAACCACGATACGAGCACGGTCATAAACCAGGGAGAATCATCCAGTGGCTTGGCAACGATGCGCACCCCTTTTTCTTTCAGCAGCGGTATTAGCTCCGGATCTTGCGGAGCAAAGGTTTTAAAACTCTTTCCCGTGCCCAGCTTACCCGTAATGTTTTCCCCCTGGATGATAACTTCCTGCACCTGTCCCTTATCAACATAGCTTATGAAATCACTGAATATTACATTTTCATGAACGGCCTTGGGCTGATTAAAAAGGTGGTACGCGAAGATAAAGATAAGACTTACGACCAGCCAAAGAGCAACATTTTTTTGCAGCGGATTCAATCTGACTCTCCTAACAAGTTAATCATGGGCAGTTAATCAAGGGCTGATGCCCCTGTTTCTTTCTCCTTACATTAAGCACGCCGTATTTTCAAATAATTTCTACTTTGAGCACCTGTCGTGTTTTTTCCGTAACGCCTACCCGGGAGCTTATCCGCAGGCCGGGAACCCATATTACCGATTGCTGATCAGCCAGCAGGGGCAACAGGTGCCTCCCCGCACGAGGCACCTTTTCATCAATGAAAAGTGCTTTTAGTTTTTTCTTGCCCGTCATACCCAGCGGTTGCAGCCAGTCCCCGGGAATTACATTCCTGATGACTAAAGGCGGGCTCATCGCTCCGTAATCCAGATAGGCTAAACGGGCTCCCGGCGTGGAAATAAGGGCTTGGCCGGGCTTGTCGGCAAATTGAAAGCTGATGGACAGGCCCGCCTCCTTCACCTCTACCCGCCCCGGTATATCTACGGGATAACAATAATTGAGATTTCCCGCTATCCGTCTGCCGGCGGGAAAGTCAGGCCGGTCTGCCAGGCGCGAAAAAATCATGGTATGGTATTCACGCCGCAGCAGGACGCCGCCCGGAAGATCCAGACTGGCGCTGCCGTGAGATCCACGCGCCAAAGCAAGGGCAGCCGAGACATGTTTATAGCCGATGCCCTGGCCTGACCGGGACGTCCTGGCCAATAAATTTTTTATTACCCGTTGCTGGAGGGCGGCGTGCAACTTGAGAAACTCCGTAAGCGGCAGTCTCCTGTCCCCATCCGGGCCGGAAATACTCCAGCGGCAGAGCCATTCTTCAACTTCCGTCGCCAGGTAGTCGTCATCGAGACGCATGATTTCGGCCGTACGGGACAGATTCTCCTCAACCCGCCGATTAAAGCCCTCTTTCAGGAGGGGGAGGAGGTGGTGCCTGATTCTGTTGCGGAGATAACAATCATGGGCATTGGAACTGTCGGTCGTGAATGAAAGCCCCATCTCTTCAAGAAAAGCAAAAATTTCTTTTTTCGTGACTTGCAGCAAGGGCCGAATGATCAGTCCTTCCCGCACCGGCAGCATTCCCCTTAAACCCTCAGCGCCACTGCCTCTGAGGAGATTCATAAGTACCGTCTCGGCCTGATCCTGGAGATGATGTCCCAGGGCAATTTTGGTGGCCTGGCAATCGTCCGCGACTTTTTTCAGGAAGGCGTACCGCTGCTCGCGGCATAGCTCCTCCAGTGATTTCCCCGGTTCCTTTAAGGCGGCAATGTCTATTTTCCCGCCTACGTATTCCACGCCCATACTCTGGCTCAACGAGCGGACAAAATCTTCCTCCCCGTCTGCCTCGGCGCCTCTCAGGCCATGATTCAGATGGGCGACAACGAGGGAGAGCTTATATTCGGCGGCGATCAAGGTAAGCGCCTTCAACAGGGCCACCGAGTCGGGGCCGCCGGAAACTGCCGCTATTAACCGCTCCCCCCGCTCCAGCATGGCGTGGTGCGCAATTGTCTTTCGTACTTTATTCAACATAAGCAAATCAACAAAACATGGTCTTAACATCCACCAGGTGCTCGCAGGTAAAATCCGGTTGCAGAGCCAGCAGGACTTCTCTGGGGGTAAAGCCGTTCAGCAGGCCGCATGATTTGATGCCGGCGTTCCTGGCCAATTGTAAATCGGCAATTCCGTCCCCGAAAATGATAGCCTGGTGTGGCTCAACGTGGAAGCGCGCCAGGACGGGCAGCAAGATCCGGGCATCGGGCTTCATGAAAGGAGTGGTTCCCATACCGATAATATCGTCAAACCGAACGGTAAGAGAAAATCCATCGGTAATCTTCCGGGTCATATTTTCACGTTTGTTCGTAATGATCATCTTCTTTTTGTGGCTGAAGAAATCCAGGACATCGGTCACGCCGGAATAAAGAGCTGCATTATCCAGGAGATGTGCTTCGTAATAGGCAATGAAGATGGCCAGCGCCTCGGCATAGCGATCTTGATGCTTCGATCCTATCAAGCGCTCCACAAGCTTGTCCGTCCCATCACCCACCAGGCGGATTACTTCTTTATCATCCATGATCGGCAGGTCAAGAGCCTGGCGCGTGAAATTAACGGCGGCAATGATGTCGGCGGACGTGTCAACCAACGTCCCATCCAGGTCAAAAATCATCAGATCAAACATTTGCATGGTTTTATCACTTTCTCATGTTCGTTGTTTTGAGCACCGTATAATGACTGTTCCATCAAAAGTCGTCAAGTTGAATTTGTATTGACGCTATCACAGTCATTGTGTTAGGTTTTTCTACAAGAGAGGACAATTACCGATGCCGGATCAATTCCATCAGAGAGATTCAGTCGCCATCCTTGGTCTGGGTAAGGTCGGAACCGCAGTTGGTCATCTGCTCCGGTCCGCCGGTTACGAAATCGTGGCTGTCGCCGGCCGATCAACTGCCAAACTAAATCAGGGCATCGCGTATACGGGAGGCCAAGCCTTTACGGACTTCTCCGCGGCTGCCTCCCGAGCGGATTGCATCTTGATCACCACCAGTGATGATGCCATTGCCTCCGTATGTGATGAAATTTGTCAAAGAGGCGCCATTCATCCCGGTAAAAAAGTAATCCACATGAGCGGCGCGGGTGGCCTTGACCTCCTTTCTCCCGCCGCCAGGGCCGGGGCGCATATCGCCAGCATCCATCCGTTACAATCCTTTGCCAGCGTGGAAGGGGCGATAAACAGCATACCCGGCAGCACCTTCGGCATCACGGCCGACAAAGAAATCCAGCGCTGGGCCGAGCAGATGGTGTGCGACCTGCGCGGCAACCCTTTTACCATCGCGGATGAAGATAAACCGCTTTACCATGCCGCCGCTTGTCTGGCCTCGAATTCTTTGACCACACTGATCCACAACGTGGAAGGAATTTATCAATCACTGGGTATGACCCCGACCGAGGCTTTGCGGGCTTTCTGGCCCCTGGTTCAGGGGACCATGCAGAACATTGAAAACAACGGCACCGTGCAGGCCTTGACCGGTCCCATATCCCGCGGCGATGCCGGCACCGTAGCCAAGCATCTGGCGGCCATGCAAAAAAGCTTCCCCACACTATTGCCGCTCTATTGCGCACTGGGCAAAGAAACGATATCGCTGGGGCTGAAAAAGAAGACCCTGAATCCGGATAAGGCGGAAATAATCAATAAATTACTGGAAGGAGAGGCTGGCCATGACGGAAAAAAAAATTACCACAGCGGTAATTCGTGAGAGGAAGATAAAAGGCGCCAAGATTACCATGCTGACGGCCTATGACTATGCCACGGCGATGGTGTTGGATAATGCAGGGGTGGATATTATCCTCGTCGGAGACTCCCTCGGCATGGTCGTCCTCGGTTATGAAAGCACCCTCCCGGTCACCATGGAGGAGATGCTGCACCACACCAAGGCTGCCTCCCGCGGAACAAGGCGTGCGATGCTGATCGCCGATATGCCATTTCTGTCCTATCAGGTATCCGACACAGAGGCGATGCTAAATGCCGGCCGCTTTCTCAAAGAAGCAGGCGCACAGGGGGTAAAGCTTGAAGGCGGCAGAGAAATGGCAGGGTTAATTAGAAAAATGACCGCCGTCGGCATACCGGTCATGGCCCACCTGGGCCTGACGCCACAGTCGGTGCTGCAGTTCGGGGGCCATAAAATCCAGGGCAAGGAAGATGCCGCCGCCAACAGAATAATGGAAGACGCCCGGATGATAGAAGACGCCGGCGCTTTTTCAGTGGTGCTGGAATGTGTCCCGGCGCCCCTGGCCGCTAAGATAACCAAGGCCCTAAGCATACCCACGATCGGCATCGGGGCGGGTGTCGAATGCGACGGCCAGGTACTGGTCATCAACGACATGTTGGGCATGTTCGAAAGGTTCACCCCCAAATTTGTCAAAAAGTACTGCAACCTCAATGCCCAGATGAAAGATGCCGTCCGGCAATATATTGACGAAGTCAAAAGCGGCAAGTTCCCCGACGAGGAACATTCATATTAATCAAAGTGACGGGAAAGCAAGCCCTTGACCCATCACACGGTCTCGTTATTGACCAGAGACGATGATCGTTGCCTTCGCCCGCAGTTTATTCAGCATCTCCTTGAAGGCCTCCTGCCGCTTCTGCTGCTGGAGAAAATTACCGATTTCGTCTCTGATTTTTTTGTCCAGACTGATCACCTTCGCTTCATTATGCGCCAGTACCTGGATGATATGGTAACCGAAATCTGTTTCCACTACCGGGCCAATTGCATTTACCTTTTGTGAAAAGGCAGCATCTTCAAAGGGTTTCACCATCTGACCGCGGGGAAAGGAACCGAGATCGCCCCCGCTGGTTTTGCTCGGGCAATCGGAATTTTTTGCCGCCAAATCAGCAAAGTCGCCCCCATCCTGGAGTTGCTTCCGCAGCATTTCTGCCTTACCCTTCTTTTCGGTCTTCGTTTTTTCATCGTCGCCGGCTTTTTTATTAATCAGGATGTGACGGGCGTGCACCGTCTCCGGCGCCTTGAATTTTGCTTTATTATCCTGATAATACTTGGATATTTCCTTATCAGTAGGCTTGGCCATGGCGAGCGGCTGCAAGAGGACAAGTTTATTGATCTTCACTCCCAACGTAACCTCTTCGCGGAATTTATCTTTGGTGATATCGTTTTTCTTCAGGAGATCGTCCAGTGTTGCACCCGGCGGCAGGCCTGCCTTTACGCGCTCCGTGGCTTCCGTAATTTCCTGTTCTGTGGCATTGATCTTGAGCCTTTTGACTTCCTGGGACAAAAGCGTCCTGATGACAAAATCATCCAGGATCTGCTTCTTTATCTCCGGCATTATCTTCTGTAAACGGTCGGCGGGCAGTTGATCCTTGATTGCGGCAAGTTTACGCTTCAGTTCAGCATTGAACTGGCTTTTTGTAAACTTAACGCCGTTTACCTCCGCCATAGCGCCCGATGAAGTCGCCGGGGGCGCTGTCGCGGCGGCGGCACTCCGAGGATTGCATCCTCCCATTTGCCAAAATGCCAGCGCTATAGTTAATGCAAGTAGCGGTAATCTGTGAAGCTCTTTCATGATTGTTCCTCCCTGCCTTCCTGATCTCACTATGAACCTCCCTTTCTCTTCGTAAAACCGGACGGAGTATATGAAAAAGTCTGGACAAAGGTCAAGATAATATTGAGAAAATATTCCTGAAACGTTAATTAATCAAATGTTTAACCCTTGCCGGCGGTCGCATTGAGGCTGTTCGTCATCAGGTCGCCAATCATTTTGCTGAACCGCGAGGGATTATCAATTTTTCCTCCCCCGGCGATGACGGCCATATCGAACAGCAAATCACTATAATCCTTCAACAGGGGAGCGTCTTTATCGTCCTCGAAGATCGTCTTGATTTTGGCGAGTAGGGGATGCTCCATGTTGAGTTCCAAAACCCGCTTAACCGGCGGCTGTTCCTGACCAGTTGCCTTGAGGACTTTTTCCAGGTAGGCGCTCATATCGTTAACATCGCCCGAAAGACAGGCCACGGAATCCTTCAGATGGGTAGAAGGTTTGACCTCCTTCACCTGCGCATCCAATTGCGTCTTGATATATTCAAAAAGGGCGTGGTATTCATCTTTCTTCTGGTCGTCGGCCTGCTTCCCGATATCCAGATCTCCCTTTTCGGCGCTCTTGAAGGGTTTCTTCTCATATTCATGCAAGTCCCGCAAAACCCATTCGTCCATGGGATCGGTCATGAGCAGCACCTCGTAATCCTTTTCCTTCAACAGCTCCAGGTGCGGGCTGTTGAGCAGGGTGGTGAGGTTTTCGCCCGTAATGTAGTAGATGCCATCCTGATCTGGTTGCATGCGGCTGACGTAATCGGCGAGCGAGATCAAGGCCCCCTCGGAACGGGTTGTCTGGTAACGCAGCAGCGCACTGATCTTGTCCCGATTGTCATAATCCATCGAGATCCCGCTTTTTAACAGGGAGCCGAATTCCTTGAAGAACTGCTCGTATTTATCTTTTTCGAGATTCCCCAGTAGCTCGAGGGTCTTCTTCACGAGGTTTTTGCGGATGTTCTTTACTAGGGCATCCTGCTGCAGGATCTCACGGCTAACATTCAGGTTGAGATCAGGCGCGTCAACAACGCCCTTGACGAAGGCCAGGTAAGAGGGCATCAGTTCCTTGCAGTTCTCCATGATGAAGACCCGCTTGGAGTAGAGCTGAATACCGTGTTTCTGATCCTGCCTAAAAAAATCGAATGGCGCCCGGGAAGGCACGTACAAAAGGGCGCTGTATTCCGTCGCCCCTTCCAGCTTCACATGCAGGTGCGCCAGCGGGGGATTCCAGTCATGGCTGATATGGTTGTAGAATTCTTTGTATTCCTCATCGGAGATCTCTTTCTTGTCCGTCGTCCAGATGGCCTTCATGGAATTGAGGGTTTCTTCCTTGACAACTTTAGTGGTCTTGCTGCCATCGGGCTTTCCCTCTTTATCGAGCACCGGTTCCGTTCTTTCGACATCCATCAAGATCGGATAGGCAACAAAATCGGAGTGCTTTTTTATGATGCTGCGGATGGTCCATTCTTCGGTGAAGTCCTGTTCATCTTTTTCCGCCTTTTTCAGGGACAGGATGACTGTGGTCCCGCGAAAATCCTTTTTCGTCTCCTCAATCGTGTAGGACCCGTCCCCGGCCGAAACCCACCTGGTGGCCTTGTTGCTGCCGGCGGCTCTGGTGACAAGGGTTATCTTGCTCGCCACGATAAAGGCGCTGTAGAAACCGACACCGAATTGGCCGATGAATTCTGGTGTCAGCAGTTCGGGTTTTTTTGCTGCGGCTGCTGCTTCGAGGAAGCTCGCCGTGCCGCTTTTAGCGATCGTGCCAATGTTTTCGGCCACCTCGTCATAGGTCATGCCGATCCCGTTGTCCGCTATCTCCAGGGTCCTCTTCTTTTTATCCACGGTAATTTTGATCTTGTACTCCGCATCGGCGTCCAGAATATCGGGCTCCGTCTGGGCCTTGAATCTCAACTTATCAATGGCATCCGAGGCATTGGAGATCAATTCTCTCAGGAAAATCTCCTGGTGGGAATAGAGGGAGTTGATAATGATGTTCATGAGTTGCTGAACTTCAGTTTTGAATTGACGCGTTTCCTTCTTTGCTTCCATAAGGGGCTCCTGATCTTTTCTGATGTATTTATTTACTAAAAATTGCTCTTGTTGATATAAATAGACCGGCGCTATGATGGTAATGAATTTTGTTTTGTCAAGCCGCTGAATGATCCAAAGTAAAATAGAGAACTGGCGTGCTGCTAGCCTATGACGGTTCGTTTCCAATCGGGAGTTTGACGAGACAACCGGTTTTCTTTTATGGGCAAGCTATGAATTGACCTGACCAAGATTTGACTTTACAAACACTCTCAAGCCGCGCCTCCTTTAACCTGTTCACAAAGTCACAGCCTCAGATAGGGGATAAAAGTGCGGATTACCAATTGAACTTAAGCCACGGCAAGTTTAAAACCTTTCTCCCGAAATAATCTCAGACAGGCATCTGCCACAGCTTCGTCGTAGAAGGTGCCACTGTTCTTCTCGATTTCATTCAGAGCCGCATCAATGCCCAAGCCAGGACGATAGGGCCTGTGTGAGGCCATGGCTTCCACTACATCTGCAACAGCGAGAATGCGTGCCTCCATGAGGATCCCCTCTCCCCTCAGACTTCTTGGATAACCGGAACCATCCATCCGCTCATGATGCTGATGGACGATCTCCGCCAGCGGCCAGGAAGACTCCACATCCTTCAGCATCTCGAATCCTCTGCGGGCATGCTCCTTGATCAGGGCAAACTCGATCTCCGACAGCTTCGTCGGCTTGGACAATATCTCGGCCGGGATTGACAGTTTTCCGATGTCATGGATGGAACCGGCCATACGGATGCCCTCGATCTTTTCGGAGGGAAGTCCCATCTCCATGGCAATGGCGCTTGCCAGATCCGCTGACCGGATCTGATGACCGGCTGTATAGGGATCTCTTACCTCCACAGCCGATACCATGACCTGGATGGTCGCCTGAATTGCATTGCGCAGGCTTTCAAGGGTTTGACGCAGCGAATCCTCTGCAACGTCTCTTTGGATAACCAGAGCAACGGCGCTACTGAGTCCATCCAGTATTGCATCTTCTGGGGACGATATTGGATGTTTTGCGAAGAGGGCCAGAACTCCCAATGTCTTTCCACCGGGAACACGGAGCTGGTATCCTACGAACGACACTAGCCCGAGTTCGCGCGCCCATTCGCGGTTGTGCACCCGAGGATCATTCTGCACGTCGTTTGTGAGGAATTTGTGATTTTTATCTGACGCGATGGATCCAATCTTGTAGCAACCGAAAGGAACGCGGCGGTGAATCTTGCCGTCTGTATGTGTGTAGCGGCCGGAACTCGCCAGCAAATGCAGACATCGGTCGCGGTAACGGCAGGTATGCGGTCCTTCATTCACTTCGGCATGGACGCAGCCCTGTTCGCAAAGATCACCGGGCTGAATCAGCCAGATTCTACAAAAATCAGTGTCGAAGAGACTGACAATGCTGTCAGTTATAGCTCTGAGTTTTTCTTCAAGCGTGGCCGGCGCAAGAAGCGATTGTTGGAGTAGGTTGACACCCTGCTGCCACAATAGTATTTTTTCGCGTTCATCTTCCGCCCGCTTACGGTCAGTAATGTCTCGGCTCAACGAGATAATGCCCACGGCCTTCTGTGCCTCGTCCCGTATAAATGACAGGTGGTTCTCCATCCAAACGATGGAACCGTCCTTTCTGTATTGCTCCACTTCCAAGATGCGGTTTCTGCCGGGATCTGCCGTACCACTGGCTTCCAATTTCATCTCTTCTTCAAAGACCCTGGCACTGATCTGCAGGGATTCAGGCGTCATGACCTGTTCAAAAGTCTGCGCCACGGCCTCTTCTGCCGTGTATCCCCGCATACGAAAGATGGAAGGGCTGACGTAGGTAAAACGCAGATTCATGTCCAAGACCGTTATGACGTCTGCCATATTATCCACCAGCCAACGGTATTTCCCTTCGCTTTCCCTGAGCGCCTCCTTCGCCTGCTTGCGCTCGGTAATATCACGAATATTGCATTGTACCAATTTGGCCCTATCTACAAGATAGATCTCTGTATCAATATGCTGCCCGGACTTGGTTTCTACCTTTACATTGCGATAATTAAGAATGCCGCTCTTGTTTAAATTTTGCATTATCGTTTGGAAATCACTCGTATCGAGCACAACACCGATGTCCTGAAGACCATTCCCTATGCTCTCATTTTCGGTATAGCCCAACAACTTCTCGGTGGCCGGATTGGCATGGGTTATCTTTCCTTCGCGTTTTTCTAAAAGTACTATTCCATCGCTGGCAGTTTCAAAAAGACGCCTATACTGTTGTTCGGAGTCTATTAATAAACTTTCCAGTCGCTTGTGCTCAGTGATGTCCTCAATGGCCAGCAGGATGATCCGTTCTTTTCCGAATACTCTTTTAATTTGCCGGGCATTTAGAAGCATGATACGCCTGCCAATGGTGGCAAAATCGTGTTCAACCTCATAGTCATCAAAGGTTGTCTTTTGGGGAAGGATGGTTTCCAGCAGTTCCCGCAGCTTGGGGATGTTCCACTGTTTATTGCCCAGGTCATAGATAAGCTGTCCCACAGTCTCTTCAGGCTTTACCTTGAAGAAGTTATAGAAGGAGCGGCTGGCGGTGACTACCCGTAAATCTTGATCCAGAGCGATTAAGGGTTCGCGCACGGTGTTGATGACGCTCTCGGCGTATTCGCTAACTTCATCTGCAGCTATTTTAATAACCGCCAGTTCTTTCCGGGTTTTTTCCAGACCGGCTTCTATCTCCTTACGCTCGGTGATGTCCTCAATGGCCAGGAGGATAATCTTTGCGCCGATGTCTTTCCGATGTATTTGACGGGCATTGAGCAGCATGGTTTTATGACCGATGTCTTCGAAATTATGGTCAACCTCGAAGTCGTCAAACGCTTGTTTTTCAGGAAGGACTTCTTCAAGCAGCTCCCGAAGTTTGGGAATGTCCCATTGTTTGTTTCCAAGGTCATAGATGAAACTTCCGACCGTCTCTCCGGGAGTTACCTTAAAGGTTCTGTAAAAGTTGCGGTTCGCCGAGATGATCTTCATGTCCGCATCCAGGACCAAAAGGGGCTCTCGAATAGTTTCCACGATGCTTTCGGCATAGCGACCGGACTCCTCGGCCGCAAGCTCCGCCGATATACTCCCGGTCATGGACTTTTTCAGCTCGTCATTTTGCGAGCACAATTCCCTCAGTTCATGTACGAGCTGCTTTTTTGTCTTATTATCATCTTTCATAAGGTCACCTATTAGAAGGAATGATTAAAAAACAAAACCCCGTCTCTTCTCAGAGACAGGGTGTCAATAATTTCTTTGTGGCATCACTCTTCTGAAAAGGGCACGGATTGGTTGTGACCTGATTGACTATGCCTTATTCAAATATGTCTTATTATGGCCCTAATGAGTTGAGAAGTCAAGGGAATATTTTATTGATATCCATTCGAAATCCAGCATTATCGCTGTGGTAAGCGATTTGTGGACTTCAGGAAAAAGCCCACACCTCGACGTACCCGTCTGCTCCAGGCAAAAATCGGTCTCCGGTGAAAATAAGACATCCGATGTGCTTATCCTTTATCATGATCGCTGAGAGATCAACATCATTTATCTATATTTGAAGTCACTTCGGTAGATCGAAGTGACTAACTATGGCGCCAAAATGGCAACAGCAATTGCAAGGTTGCCTTATGCCGGAAGAATGCAGAACAACTCCGGAGGACTAAAACATTGATGCTATTCAGGAATTCTTCCTCAAGCCCGCTCGAATCTTGATAAGCTCGGCGGCGATGCAGATGGCAATTTCTTCGGGAGAGTCAGCGTCTATTGGAATGCCGATGGGGGCATGAACCTGCTGGATTCTTGCTTGGGAAACTCCCTCATCCAATAGTGCACGATAGATCAAATCTATCTTGCGGCGGCTGCCGATCATGCCGATGTAGGCAGGCGAGTGCCGCAAGGCTGCCTGGAGCACCGTGTGATCGAAGATATGGCCTCGCGTGAGGATCGCCAGGTAGGAGGTGGGGGAAATGACGATCCGGTTAAAAATCTCCGTAAACGGCGCGACGATAACTTCATCGGCTTGGGGAAAGCGTTCGCGGTTGCAGAACTCCTCCCGATCATCAATAACCACCACCGTAAAGCCGATCATTTTTGCCAGCGGCGCCAGGCAGGTGCTGATGTGACCAGCCCCGAAAAGGTAGAGGACATTATCCGGCGCCACGGGTTCGACAAATAGCCGACCGGCGCCGGAGATTTCGATAAGAGCCGCACTTCCCATCTCCAGACGGCGCCCCTTCTCCTCTGCACCAAGAGCCAGGCCGGGAATCGCACCCATGACGTCTCCATCCTCGTCGAGGAATACATGGCAGTTCGTATTGCCGGTCAGACCTTCCCCAACCAGGGTCATGAGTACGCCCCGCTTGCCTTCCCTGAGTTTGGCGCTGATCCGGCGGAAGAGGGAGCCGGCGGCTTCGTTGTCCGGTGTGAAGTATTCCGTATAGACATCCACCACGCCGCCGCAGATCATCTTCTCTGTCTGGGCCACTTCCGCGCCCGTAAGTTCAAAGTGCTGCAAAAAAGAGCGGCCGGCAGCAAAATTTTTGCTTGCCTTGGTTGTTACCTCGTATTCCAGCCGCCCGCCACCGATTGTCCCGCGCAGTGATCCATCATCCAGGACCAGACAATTGACGCCTGTCGCCCGCGGCGCAGAGCCGGTCTGCTGGATGATCCGGCACAAGGCCACCGTTTGGTCATTGCTCAGTAAATCGCTGATCTGGGTAAATATATTATTCATTTTTCACCTGATTTCATGTGTGCTTTCTTTGCCATTGGCCATTAACCTTATGCTTATCCCTGAGTCGCCTCATCCCTGCCCCACCTGTCGAACAGGTTCGCTTCAATCCCGAAGTAGTCCAACGTCTTGCCGACGGTCTGATTAATAATATCGTCAATGGTTTTAGGCATGTGATAGAAAGCTGGTACCGGTGGCATAATGACGCCGCCCATTCTTGTAACCCGCATCATCAGGTCTAAGTGCCCCTCATGCAGGGGCGTTTCGCGCACAATGAGCACGAGCTTCCTCCGTTCCTTCAAATTAACGTCGGCCGCCCTTACCAGCAGATCATCGTTATAGGAGTTGGCTATGGCAGAAAGGGTCTTTATGGAACAGGGTGAAACGATCATCCCGTCCACGCGAAATGAGCCGCTGGCAATGGAGGCGCTGACATCATGAAAATCGTGTACATAGGAAGCCTGCGCCTTTAGCTCGGCAATTGTATAAACTGATTCAATGGCTATATTTCTCACGCCGGAATCGGAAACAATGAGATGGGTTTCCACCCCGAGTTTCGCGAGGACCTCCAAGGTTCGAATCCCATATATGACACCCGACGCACCTGTTATGCCCACAATGATTTTTTTCATCTCCCCTCCCCCATTTTTATATGAACATTATTATTGCCTTTTCAGGCGCAGGCCGGCATGGCAATATCTTTCATGTTAAGCTGAATATTGCCGGAGCCTCGCCAGTCGTTGATTTGCGGGGTAAAAGCGATATCAAACATTGTCCCGGCAAATGAATTGCGAAATTGCCCTTTGCTGAACCAGATGGAGTCGCAGGAGATTTCACCTTCATGGACCCTGATGCGTAAATTATTCTTCCCGACTACGGCCGGCGAAGTTACATTGACGTTTCTTACGCACATCACGGGTTCGGGATTCTTGCTGCCGAAGGGAGCCAGCATGCTGATCTGATCGAGCAGATTATGATTGATGTCTTTTAAACAGCATTGAGCGTCAATGATTGTCCGGGACACTAATTTCGTGATATCCGTCTCTTGCCTGATCACCGTGTCAAACAACTGCGAAAATGCCGCGATGTCATCCTCCCGAATGGAGATCCCCGCTGCAAATTGATGCCCCCCGTATGTCTGCAGCAGGGAAGTGCATCGCTTTAACCCCTGGTAAATGTTAAAATCAGCGACAGTTCTGCCGGAACCCTTGCCAACGCCGTTCTTGAGGCTGATAAGGATTGTCGGGCGATAAAATCGTTCCACCAACCTGGAAGCCACGATACCAATCACGCCGGGGTGCCAGTCGGCAGAGGCAAAGACCAGAGAACTGATCAGGTCAGGATTGCCTCTCAGTTCCACCTCGCTGACGATATCCTGGAAAATAGTTTTCTCCAGAGCCTGCCGGCGTCGGTTGTACTCATCAAGTTTCCTGGCCAGTACCTTGGCCTCCTCCATATCATCGGCCATCAGCAGTTCTACCGCATCATCAGGTGAGGCAATGCGACCCGCCGCGTTGATCCTCGGCAACAGATTAAAAGAAGCGGCTCGGCTCGTAACCACAGACTGATGTTCCATGCCGCAAACTTCCTTCAGGGCGCGCACTCCCACCCTGCTCCCTTCGGAAATCAGTTCCAGTCCCATTTTGACAAATATCCGGTTCTCGTCCACAAGGGGGGAGATATCGCCTATAGTGCCCAGGGCCACCAGATCCAGGTAATTTTTAAGATTGGGATAATCCCTTTTAGTCCAGAAACCGTCCTGTCTCAGATTGCCCCTTAAAGCGATAAGAAAATTAAAGACTATGCCGACCGCGGCCAGATGCTTGAACGGGAACTGGCAATCCTCGCGATGGGGATTGATGGTCGCCACAGTGTCAGGAACGACGCCGGGAATTTCATGGTGATCGAGGATGATAACGTCCATCCCGAGCGACTTGGCATAGGCAACCTGTTCGAAGTCGGAGATGCCGCAGTCCACCGTGACTAATAATGTCACACCGGATTCCTTAATTTGTTTAATGATTTTGTTGTGGAGGCCGTACCCGTCGGCAATGCGATTCGGGATGTGATAGCTGGCCGGGACGTCTATATCCTTGAGAAATCTCAGCAGCAGCACCACCGAGGTGACACCGTCGGCATCATAATCCCCGTAAATGGCTACCTTCTCGCCGGCGTAAATCGCCTTGATTAAGCGGCGTACCCCTTCCTGCATCCCCTGCATCAGAAAGGGATTATGCAAGTCCCGCAAGGAAGGGGCCAGATACTTCTTGGCATCATCGGCATTGGTAATGTTGCGACCTGTTAAAATCTTTGATATAATTGGACTTACACCAAGTTCCTTAACCAGCAGCTCCTGCGTCGGCTGATCCCCGCTGGACAAGAGCCATTGCGTCGTCGGTAGGTTTGTTGCGCTCATTTAACTATTTTAAAATCCCGCCTGAGACGGGAATCCTTCCCTGCAGCCATTTTTAATCTTGTGTATAATATCAAGGTGCCTCTCGATGTCAAGGAAAGATTGTCTTTTGTTCAAAAAAGACTTGCAATTTACCGACCGATGTTTTAGAAGGCCGCATACATTTTGTAAGGAGTCAGATCATGTCCAGAATATGCACCGTGTGCGGCAAAAAACCCAGCGTGGGAAACAGCGTCAGCCACGCCAATAATAAAACAAAAAAAGTATATTATCCCAATCTGCAGAAATTACGCTGCCGTGATGAAAAGACCGGCGCAGTGAAGCGGGTCAGGGTTTGCACCCGTTGCATACGTTCCGGTTTTGTAACCAAGGCCGCAAAGGCAGTGAGTAATCTCTAAATTACTTACTTAAGATCATTTGCTTCAGCTCAGAAAGCTTGATCTGGTAGGTGCCGTATTTAGTATAGCCGTAAGCCCTCTGGTTCTTGTTGAGCGACAACTGGATGGCATTGCCATCCCGCAGTTTTACCGTCCCGGTTAGTTTTTCACCCTCAAGCAGAAATGACACTTCCGCAATAATTTCAAAAGATATAGTGTTCGTGCCGTTACCTCGCTTGCCTTCCAGAAATGTCTCACCGTCTATGCTTATATTCCGGCAGTCCGTCATAATGTCTGTCTGATCTATAAAGGTGGCAAAATACTTTTTTTCCGGCACAGGAATTTTTTCCGGACTCTGGCTCTGAAGAGCGCTCATGGCTGTTAAAAGGGGTAAAAGAGCGAGAACTATTAGTAACGCCAGCTTAATTTTCTTCATCACGCCTCCTTGCTGCTGCTTTCGTATTGTAACCCTTCAGTTTTTCATGGATGGCGGCTGCCCCGTGCTCTCCAGGACGCGCATCCAGACGTTGCCATCGGGATTGACCCTCTCCCCCGAGCCTATCATCCCGAGCGGCAGATGAACATATTCGTCCCTCACCAGGGCCACCAGCATGGCTGTTTTACCGGCCATGGCGGCATGCACGGCGTACTGCGCCAGCGCGCCACAGTAAATTCTGTCATTGGAATTCGCCGGCACGCTACGAATGGTATAACTCGGGTCAATATACTTGAGATTTATCTCGATTCCCTTTTCCTGAAAATACGCTTCTATTCTCTTTTTTAAAAAGGTGCCGATATCGCGCAGTTTGGGATTGCCGGAAGGATCTCTTTCGACGGGATCGCTGGATTGACTGATCAGCTCCTGACCTGCCCCTTCGGCCACCAGTACGAGGCAATGGCCCTTATCTTTCAGGCGTTTTTCCAGGACTGCCAACAAGCCCTTTTCCCCCTCCAGGTCAAAAGGGACTTCCGGTATCAGCACAATGTTCACATCGCTCTGGGCCAAGGCGGCGCAGGCCGCAATGTGACCGGACTGCCGCCCCATGATCTTCACGAGGCCGATGCCGTTGGGCGCCCCGGTCGCTTCCGTGTGGGCGCACTGGAGGACCTTCATGGATTCGGAGATAGCCGTATCGAAACCGAAGGTCCTTTGGATGATATTCAGATCATTATCTATCGTCTTGGGGACACCGACAACGGCCATGTTAATTTTACGCCGCGTAACCTCGGCCGCTATTAATTCTACCGCCCTCATTGTACCGTCGCCACCGATGCAGAAGAACATATCAACATTCATTCTTTTCAGGGCGTCCACCATCTCGCCAATATCCTCTCGCCCCCGGGAAGAGCCGAGGATGCTTCCTCCGAGCGTATGAATATCCTTTACCAGTTCCGGGGTAATCTCCTTGACGTCATATTTGTAACGGCGCATTATTCCTTTGAATCCATACCTGATACCGACGATATTTTCTACCCCATAGCGGTAATAGAGCTCCATGACAATCGCCCGGATGACATCGTTAATGCCCGGACAGAGACCGCCGCAGGTGACGATCGCCGCTTTGCTCTTGGCGGGGTCAAAAAATATCTTTTCCCGCGGGCCGGCCACCTCTATTGACTGCGGCTGTCCGTCCGGGGAATGGGCATCCCCATGAGCTTTTAAGTAGACATTCAACAAGATGCGCTTTTCGTCGCTGGTAAAATAACTGACGTTCAAGGGCGAGGGGAGCCAGGCTTCGCCAAGACTTTGAATATTGAAATCATAGGTCTGCTGTTCCATATTGGTCTGCCCTCCTCTTATATCAGGTTAAAGTTCTGAGTTGCAAACATGCCGAGCGATGGATTATGTAAGGCTTTAACTTCTGGTTTGCTGACGCCGGTGACAACCACTTTACGCCCCTGCACCGCCAGCCTTCCCTCGGCGTAAAGCTGAATCGCCTGGGGATAAATACGATGTTCTTCCCTCAAAATCCTGGCCGCCAGGGTATCCGCCGTGTCATCATCAAAGACGGGAACCACGGCCTGGATGATGATCGGCCCCGTGTCCACGCCTTCATCAACAAAATGAACCGTGCAGCCGGTGAATTTAACCCCGTAATCAAGCGCCTGCTGCTGGACATGCAGCCCCGGAAAGGCGGGCAGCAGGGCCGGATGAATATTCATTATCCGCCCGGGAAAGGAACCTAAAAAAAGGGGGGTCAGCACTCTCATAAAACCCGCCAGCACCACCAGTTCCACGTCGCAGGCCTGCAGCGCCGCGGTCATCTGCCGGTCGAAATCTTCCCGTTTTTGAAAATCGAGCTGGCTTACGACTTGTACGGCAAGGTGGCGCCTGGCCGCCCTTTCCAGCGCATAGGCCTCGGGATTGTTGCTGATCACGACCTTGATTTCTGCCTGCAGCCGTCCCTGTTCGATCTGGTCAATGATGGACTGGAGATTGGAGCCGCTCCCGGAAACCAGTACACCGATTTTTACTTTCTGCATCTCTGCGGCCCTCTAAACCCCGACTAATCCATCACCACCTGCTGTTGACCAGGCTTTCTTTTTTCGATGCTTCCGATCTGATAGGCCCGCTCACCGAGGTTCTGTAAACGCTCCATTATTTCCGCCACTTCTTTTTCAGGAACGACCATCATCATGCCGATCCCCATGTTGAAAACCCGGAACATCTCCTCTGCGGCAATATTCCCTTTTTCCCGGAGCAAGTTGAAAACAGGCGGCGCCTCCCAACTGTCTTTGGTAATGATTGCCCGGCAGGGGCCGGGGAGGATGCGGGGCAGATTATCAATAAAACCACCCCCCGTAATATGTATGAGACCATTGACGGTAAAATTCTTAATGATGTTCATCACCGATTTGACGTATATTTTTGTCGGCCGGATCAGTTCCTCGCCCAGACTATGGCCCAAACCCTCAATCCTGTCCTCTAGGCCAAGACCGGCCGTCTCCAGGAGAACCTTGCGGACCAGAGAGAAACCATTGCTATGGAGGCCATTAGAAGCAAGCCCGATAATCTTGTCGCCCACCCGTATTTCCGACCCGTCTATCAGCCGGTCGGCCTCCACAATGCCGACACAGAATCCCGCCAGATCATACTCGTCGGGGCCATATAAACCGGGCATTTCCGCCGTTTCCCCGCCTATCAGCGCACAACCGGCATCCTGGCATCCTTTCACGATACCTTCCAGGATTTGCACGCTTGTTTCCACCTGGATTTTACCGGTCGCCATATAATCAAGGAAGAAGAGTGGTTCCGCGCCCTGAACGATCACATCATTAACCGACATGGCAACCAGGTCAATCCCTATGGTGTCGTGCTTATTCATCATCTGCGCAATCATCAGCTTGGTGCCCACGCCATCGGTAGAAGCTACGAGCACGGGGTCCTTAATCTTGGTCAAATCAAGATGAAACAACCCCCCGAAGCCGCCGATATGGCCCATGACTTCCTTACGGAACGTTGATTTTACAAGGGGCTTGAGACGTTCGACAAAGACATTGGCATTGTCAATATCTACCCCCGAATCCTTATAACTCAACGTCACCTTCTCCTGCATAACTGATCCTCATCTTACACCGCCTGGAAGGGCCAACCCCGGAACCATGGGCAGTTATTAATGTTCAAACGCACGGGCGATTTTCTAACGTAACTAAAAAAAAATGTCAATTCATTACTTGCCAAGGTGAAAAATATTTGTTATCAGACCAATATATATCATGCTAATTTCATTACTAAATATTATTATCGAGCGGATTTTTTAAAATTATGGACATGTGCCAGGAGCTGTTGGATAAGATCGCCGGTCCCCTGAATTTTGCCGCTGCCGATGGGGGACGGCATCTGCCCCTCATCAAGGACCTGGGAAGAACGATGACGATTCTTGCGACCAGGCTGGGCAGTGAAATTTCACGCCTGTTCCCCTCCGCCTCAGACCGTCCGCGCGAACTTTCCGGCTCCGTAATTATTGCGGAGTTTACAGCTATTTTTGCAGATTTCGATCAGCTTCCCCCCGATCAAAAACCAAAACAGGTGGACAAAGCGCTCCTGCTGATACGGGAAATCAAAAACCTGCTCACCCAAGTCTCTCCTGCTACATCATACCACAGCACACAAGTTACCGATGATGTATCCGTATCAGAAGCCCCGACCGTGAGGTGTGATGAAAAACTTTCCCAACCTGTCCTGGCGGTGAAGGGTGTGGGGGTAAAAACTGCCCATCTGCTGGAAAGAAAAGGGCTTACCACCATTGAAGACCTGATCTATTTTTTACCGCGCCGGTATGAAGACCGGCGCTTTCCCGTAAAAATATCTCAGGCCAGAGTAGGAATCAGGGAAACCATCACGGGCACGGTAAGGAATGCCGAGATACGGCGCTATGGTAAAAGACCGGTCTTTGAGGTGACGATAGAGGACGACACCGGCCTGCTGAAGGCAAAATGGTTCAAAGGGAATCCAACCTACCTGCGGGGATTATTCAAAATTGGGAACCAGGTAATCTTCACGGGCAATACCGGTCAGTTTCAACTGCAAAAAGAGATGCTCCATCCGGATTTTGAAATACTGGACCAGGAAAGCGACAATCTGCTGCACTTCAAACGCATCGTTCCGATCTACTCGGAAACAGAAGGACTCTACCAGAAGAACCTGAGACGCATCATGAAGCAGGTGGTAGATGAATATCTGCCCTTTGTCCTGAGCCCCATCCCGGCACAAATACGCCAAAGGCAGCAGTTGATTGATATCCAGGAGGCCTTCCGACAGGTGCATTTCCCCGCTCAGGATCAGAACGTGGAGGATTATAATGCCGGTAAAACGGCAGCCCATCGGCGCCTGATATTTGACGAATTCTTTTTTTTCCAACTCGGCATGGCCCTCAAGAGAAAAGGACTAAGCCTGGAGGCCGGCATTGCCTTTCAAACCAGTGGCCAGGGAGTAGCAAGCTTTTACCGGATTTTACCCTTCTGCCTGACGACCGCCCAGGAACGGGTCATCAAAGAAATTGAAACAGACATGGCACGAGCCGGCGCTATGAACAGGCTCCTCCAGGGAGACGTGGGCTGCGGAAAAACGGTGGTCGCCATGGCGGCGATGGTCACTGCCTGCGACAACGGTTACCAGGCAGCCTTGATGGCGCCGACCGAGATCCTGGCGGAACAGCATTACGGCAACATCAAAAAGTGGGCCGAGGCGCTGTCGCTTAACGTTGTACTCCTGACTGGGAAAATGGGTGCTGCCGAAAAGAGGGATGCTTACGGGCAGATCAAGGAAGGAAAAGCCCAGCTCATCATCGGCACCCACGCTTTAATCCAGGAAGATGTGATCTTTCATAAGCTCGGCCTGGCGGTAATAGACGAGCAGCACCGTTTTGGGGTCGTGCAGCGCGCCGCCCTGCGGGCGAAAGGAGACCATCCCGACATCCTCGTCATGACGGCGACCCCCATTCCCCGCACCCTGGCCATGACGGTTTACGGCGATCTCGATGTATCGGTGATTGATGCCATGCCGCCGGGGCACGAACCAGTCCGCACCAAGGTTTATTTCGAGCGCCAGCGCAGCAAGGTCTATGAATTAATCGCAAAAGAGGTCAGCAAGAAACATCAGGTATTTATCGTCTATCCGCTGGTCGAGGAATCGGAACACTTGGATATGAAAGACGCGACCGGAATGGCCGAACACTTGCGGAAGGAAGTATTCCCCCATTGCCGGGTAGGTCTCATCCACGGCAAGATGAAAAGGGCCGAGAAGGAAGAAATCATGGCCGCTTTCCGTGAAAAAAGGATGGACATCTTAGTCGCGACGACGGTGATAGAGGTGGGCATAGACATCCCCGAGGCGTCACTGATGGTGATCGAGCATGCAGAAAGATTCGGCCTTTCCCAACTGCACCAGTTGCGCGGCCGGGTGGGCCGGAGCGAGATAGCGTCTTCCTGCATCCTGCTCGCCCAAGGTCCCGGCTCCACCGATGTCGGCAAGCGCCTGCGCATCATGGAAAAGACGACGGACGGTTTTACCATTGCCGAAGAGGATCTGGTTCTGAGGGGACCGGGTGAATTCATGGGCGTCAGGCAGTCGGGGCTGCCCGATTTCCGGATCGCCAACCTGATCCGCGACGGTAAAATCCTGCAGGAGGCAAAAGACAGCGCCCGTGAGCTGGTGGAAGATGATCCGGGGCTTACAAAACCAGAACACCAACTCTTGAAAGAGGTGCTAATGACGCGGTGGGCAGGAAGACTGGAATTAGCCATAACCAGTTGATTCAGGGCGCTTATCCGCAATAATTTCAAATATTGCAACACAAAGGTCAATGAGAATTCCCCCGATGATAAAACTTGAAATTTTTTTGAATGTATAGCACTGTAATCCGACAGTTAGGTGAATGCAGATTATCGGTAGGTTAATGCCATCAATGGCATTATATTCCCCGAATTTGTAGGAGGCTGTACGACAAGGCGGCAACTATGGCCAGTGCGTCGGGAAAGGGTCTGAACGCTTGGATTGTGGATGTTATCCGTCATACCGATGACGTCCTCACCCGTTAGTTGTCTTTCTCTTATCACAGATTGTGGATGAGATAGAATATGAATAATAAAGACCTCTCCATTGCTCTTAGCTTAAAACGCCTTGTCCAAAAGCGTATTCCCCTCCTCGATGTGCGAGTGTTCGGCTCACGCGCCCGTGGCGATGCATCAGCCGATTCAGATCTCGATATATTTGTTGTTGTCGAACATTCGACCCGTGATATTGAAAAATATATCAGCTAATGCGCTTGGGAAGCTGGATTTGACAATGATGTGCATATAGTTCCGGTAGTTGTTGGTAAGGATAAGATAGACGGTAAGCTTCAGGAATCGGTGTTTATTAGAAATGTGTACCGAGAGGGCATAGTAGTATGACCGATAATCGCAAGTCTCTTATCAATAGCGCCCCCCAATAGCGCACAAGCAGATCATCGAGAGCAAATTTCAGGCGATGGCGCAATATAAAGGCGCTGCCGAGGCAGATAAAGGGGACAAAAATCTGACCAGAAAATGATCGGCACTATTCATTAATTATGCATAATATCATGTAGTTAAGTAACATAGACGTGTTTATATGACCAGCACGGACAGGCCGTGACAGACGGATCATCAACAAGTTCTATTGATGGGGAATCTCCCCCCTGCTTTTTTAAAATTGACATGATATACGGAAAGATGAAACAAATGGTTGAAAGAGATGTCAATAAATTAAAAGTGATGCAGAACAAGACAAAAAACGACTAAGGCAATATGAGAGAGAAATGGTTTTCTGATAATCGTGATCTTCTGAAGTGGGCTATATTGACACAAATTGCCAAAAAGAAAGGTTTATTTACGATTTTACAAATACCATATTGGCGACCCGAAGCATTTTATCCTCATTTCAAATTTCAAGATGAAAGTCTGCAAGTTCCAGATAAGGTGTGGAAGTTTTTTCGAAATATACATCATGTCAAGGATTTGGGACCTAAAATCGGAATTTCAATAAATATCGTTGCCGCAGAATTTAGATCTGATCAACGTGATAAGTATTTGAAAGAAATTGAATCCGAAATCAGGCGATTAAAACGACCACTTCTACTTTTCCTTGATCCGGATACAGGCTTGCAGCCAACTGATTGCAAGCCTGAGCACACTTCTATCAACGAAATAAAGAAACTATGGCCAATCCTTAAAAGCAATGAGTGGTTAGTTTTGTATCAACACGCCAGGCGTACTCCTGATTGGAGTCAATCCATAACCGGCCAACTTAGTTCTTTATGTAATAATGCACCGGTACATCTCGCAAAGTCAGAAGATGTGGGAAAGGATGTTGCTTTCCTTTGTGTCGAAAAGCAATAGGAGAAGAAATGGAAATTTATTATGGTTTATATTGTATTTTTGTCTCCATTTGGATTCTCATAGACACCCCATTGCAAAAAGTTTCACGGTGGTGGGCATTCGGAGTATTGATCATGCCTTTACTAGTCCCATATTATTTTATCAAGACCCGACCTGTTCAAAAGTATCGGAAATATATCGGTTTGTGGCTGTTGGGATTTCTTGTCTTTCACTTCATTGGAACGGCAATTATGAGATTTAAAGTAGACAATACATCAAGCAAATCCTCCAAACAAGCGGCTGAGTGGAAAACATTTGTACCTGACGACAAAAGATTCACTGCACAATTCCCCACCGATCCGAGTCGAGAGCCGAATATTGTTGTAAATGCACCAGGCGGAAAAGTAGAACTAATTCAGTATATGTCTAAAAGTAAGGATACACTTTATGCAGTGACTTATGGAGATTTCCCCAGCAAAGCTTTTATTGGTAGGTCCTCAGAACAGATATTGGATAATGCGAGAAATGGTTGTGCTGCGAATCTTCAAGGTAAAATAACTAGCGAAGTGATAATATCATTAGGCAATTACCCTGGTCGTGAAATTACAATAAAAGTAGAACCTAACACAGTGGTAACTGCTCAAATCGTTCTTAAGAACAATCGTATTTATCAGGTTATGGTAGTGTCGCCCAGCGACAAATTGTTTACTTCACAACGAAAGGAGTTTTTTAATTCATTTAAAATACTGAGCTAAAGAGCATAAAAGTTATGAAGAAAGAGGCAGTTGCCGAGGCGCTGGCCGAGCACAAGCGGCAGGGGAATCCGATTGCTGTCTGGCGGAATGGCAAGGCCGTTTGGATACCACCGGAAGAAATTGTTGTGCCGGAAGGTTAGCTGGGAACAAAGGCAGATAAAATAGATCGGAAAACGATATTAGGAGGTTATGATGAAAACAGTTAAGATTAAGGGGATGTCCTGTCAGCACTGTGTGATGGCCGTGACGAAGGCATTGAGCGGCCTGGCAGGCGTCAAGGATGTGCAGGTGGACCTGAAAAAAGGGGAGGCGACCTTCGCCGAGGAGAAAACGGTAGGAATGCAGGCGATTACAGATGCAATCGCCAAGGCGGGGTTCGAAGTTGGCTGAGGAAAATGGGGCGGTAAAGCAGACGACAACCATTTCCGTGGGGGGGATGACCTGTGCGGCGTGCGTGCGCCGGGTGGAGATGGCCATCAAAGCCCTGCCCGGTGTGAGCGAGGCGGCGGTGAATCTGGCCACGGCCGGGGCAACGGTACAGCACACTGCGGAATGGGCCGGGATCCATGCCTTGAAGCAGGTTATTGTAGACCAGGGATATGAATATCTGGGTGTTGCGGGTGAGACGGGCGGGGATCCGGTCGGTGAAGCCCGGGACCGGGAGCTTCGGGAGCTAAAGGCAAAATTTACTCTGGGCGCTTGCTTGAGCATCGTCATTTTCTTTGGTTCCATGCAGCACTGGTTTCCGTTCCTGGCTTTCATCCCGCGTCGCCTCATGCTTTTTATCCTGTTCTTCCTGACCACGCCGGTGGTTTTTTGGGTGGGAGCCCGTTTTTATGTCGGCGCCATTAAAGCGGCCCGGCAAAAAACTGCCGATATGAACACCCTGGTGGCCGTAGGCGTCCTGGCGGCCTATCTTTATTCGGTATTGGCCACCTTCGCCCCGGCTTTTTTTGCGGTGGCCGACATGATGCCGCACGTTTATTACGACGGGGCGGCGACGATCGTCACCCTGATCCTGCTCGGCCGACTCCTGGAAGCCAAGGCCAAGGGAAGGACATCGCTCGCCATCAAGAAATTGATCGGCCTGAAGCCGCGGACGGCCCGGGTGGTCCGCGAGGGTAGGGAAGAGGATATCCTGCTGGAAGAAGTGATGGCCGGAGATGTGGTCATCGTTCGGCCGGGGGAAAAGATTCCCACAGATGGAGAGGTGCTCACGGGCGCCTCCACGGTGGATGAGGCGATGTTGACGGGTGAGAGCATGCCGGTTGCCAAGGAGCCCGGTCAGCAGGTCTTCGCGGCCACGATCAATAAAAGCGGCAGTTTTACCTTCCGGACGACCAAGATCGGAGCGGATACCGTTCTGGCCCACATCATTCGCCTTGTGGAAGAAGCCCAGGGCTCCAAGGCCCCGATCCAAAGGCTGGCGGATAGGGTGGCATCTATTTTTGTGCCCGTGGTGATGCTGATTGCCATAGCGACTTTTCTGGTCTGGTATTTTCTGGTTCCCGACCATGTTTTCAGCCGCGCCCTGTTAAATTTTGTCTCCGTACTCGTTATTGCCTGCCCCTGCGCCCTGGGATTGGCCACTCCGACTGCCGTTATGGTGGGCACCGGTCTCGGAGCGGAGAAGGGCATTCTGATCAAGGGCGGGGAAACACTGGAGAGGGCTGGCAAGCTCGGTATGGTTGTGTTCGATAAGACGGGCACCCTGACCAAGGGGGAACCGGAAGTAACGGATATCATCGTCGCCGCAGGGGCTACGGAGGAAAGGGTTCTGCAGACGGCCATGTCTCTGGAAGCAGTCTCTGAGCATCCTCTGGCGGCGGCCATTGTGGCCAGAGGGAAGCAGGATGGCATCACGCCGATAGCGGTGGAGCAATTTGAGGCGCGACCTGGATTCGGTGTTCAGGCTCTCCTTGCCGGGCAGGCAATTCTGCTGGGAAATCTCAGGTTTATGGAACAGAATCGCGTTACGCTCGACGGACTGGAAGCCAAGGCAGAAGAACTATCCCACGCGGGTAAAAGCTGCGTTTTCATTGCGGAAGATAAAAGAGTAATGGGGCTCATCGGTATTTCTGACCAGCCAAAACCATCGGCGGCGGCGGCGGTTAGGGCCCTGAAGAAAATGGGCCTGCAGGTAGCGATGATTACGGGTGATAACGCCCGGACTGCTCAAGCCGTGGCGCAAGCAGTGGGCATTGATCAGGTTTTGGCCGAAGTGTTGCCCCAGGATAAGGCAAACGAAATCAAGCGGTTGCAGAAGGAAGGCCAGATGGTGGCTATGGTAGGGGACGGCATCAACGATGCGCCGGCCCTCGCGGCGGCGGACATCGGGATTGCCTTGGGCGCCGGCACTGATGTGGCCATTGAGACGGGCGATATTACGCTCATGAATAACGATTTGCGGTCCGTCGCGATGGCGATCAGCCTTTCCACAACGACCATGAAGATCATAAGGCAGAACCTCTTCTGGGCCTTTATCTACAATGCCATCGGCATTCCCATTGCCGCCGGAATACTGTATCCTTTCGGAGGGATACTCCTCAATCCGGAGTTTGCCGCCGCCGCGATGGCCTTAAGTTCCGTTTCCGTCGTCAGCAATTCGCTGCGCCTCCGCAGGGCATGGCAGCCGGTGATGTGATTATTCGCATACTTATTTCCCTTAATATCCCTTGACAAGCAAAAACGGCCCCCCTATACTTCCGCCACGAAAAAGGAAGTTCTTATCAATTGATCAACGACCTCCTGAAGAAGATGCTGGCGGGGTAAGCTCCTTAAAGAATAGAAAAATTGAATCTACCCGTGGTGAGATCATGAGCACCGAAGCTGACGCCAGGATGGTGATCGACAAACTGCTGGAGACGGCAGGGTGGCGGATCACAAACAAGGCCCAGGTCTCGACCGAAGAGCCATCCGCAGATGGACGGGCGGATTATCTGTTGAAGGATTCCCGCACCCGGCCCCTCGCCGTCATCGAGGCCAAGCGTTTTGCCATCGATCCCTATTCAGCGAAGGATCAAGCCCGCGAGTACGCACAATCTCTCGGCGCTCATTTCGTCATTCTCAGCAACGGCGAGGAACATTATTTTTGGGATTATGAGGACGGGGATGCCAGGCCCATCATGGGGATGCCGTCCCAGGCGGACATGGAGCGCCGGGCCAACATCAAGGTGCACCGCCGTGGTTCCCTCGAGGAATCATTGCGCATCATCCCTTTCCCAGAAAAGTTTTTCTTCAAAGGGGAAGAGGTCAAAACCCGTCCTTATCAGCTAAAATGCTTGACAAAGGCAGATGAAGCGCTTGTTAGCAACCGTCGAAGGATGCTTTTCGAGATGGCGACCGGAACCGGAAAGACGCTGACCATCGCCATGCTGATAAAGCGGTGGTTTCAGGCGGCGGTCGTCTCACGGGTCCTGTTTCTTGCGGACCGGATCGAACTCGCCAAACAGGCCAAGGAAACCTTTGACGATTATCTCCGCGACTGGCCGGCAGTTGTACTCTACGGCGGGAAACACAGTCTTGAAGGTCAGATCGTCGTCGGAACCCTCGACACGATCGCCGGTCAGCTCGGTCCCAATGGCTTCGGCCATGCCTACTTCGATCTGGTCGTCACCGATGAATGTCACCGTTCCATTTACAATACCCACCGCGCCACCCTCGGCCACTTCGATGCGATCCATATCGGCTTGACCGCCACGCCCAACCCTGGGGAACTCCAATGGATCAGCGAACATGAAAAGCGCCTGGTCCGGAATACCTATATCTTTTTCGACTGCTGGGACGCGGCGAAAAAAGAGGGGCGCCCCACTTTCGAATACGGCATCCAGACGGCGATTCAGGAGAATCACTTAGCCCGGTACAGCATTTACCACGCCGAGAGCGTTCTGACTTACGAAGGCGCCCAATGGGAAGAAGAGGAGATCAAACCCGGGGCTTGGGGGAGAGAGGTCGAGTCCGAAGATCGGCTTAGGACGATCATTCAGGAATACTACTCGGCGGATGCCGAGCGATCGAAAGCCCGTTCCAGAAAGACGATCGTTTTTGCCGTTTCCGACAAACAGGCCGATGTCCTCGTCCGCCTCTTCAACCGCTTGCTGACAGATGAAGACTGCCTGCGAATCGCCAGTCAGTTGAACCGTTCCCCATCACAGGTACGGCAGGATTATGCAAAGAAGATCACCTGTTATGCAAACAATGGCAACCCCAAACCGATCATCGACCAGTTCAAATACGATCCGTTGCCTGTAGTCGCCGTTTCGGTCGATATGCTGGATACGGGATATGACCACAAAGAGGTGGAAAATCTCGTCATGCTGAGGCCAACCCTCTCTGCCATCAAATACGTCCAGATGCGCGGTCGCGGCAGTCGCCTCTGTCCCCGCATTGGCAAGACGGAGTTCGTCATCTACGATTTTGTCGGCAACACAAAGCGTTTCAACGATCCGGGTGAGGCCTATCACAAGCCGAAAATCGTCGGGACAGCGCCCGGAGCTAAACCTCTCGCGGCTGAAGAGGAAAATGACGGATGTGGAACGGCAGAGGCATTGGGAAAAACACCCTATCCGGCAGCAGCGCGTTCCGGCTTTTTGGTCATTCAGGAAGGGTCTCTCGATGACGAGATCCGCGCCCGCGAGATCATTCTGGTTGGTCCGGAGGGGCTTGCCATCGACCGCAAGACCTATCGCGAAAAATGGGAAGAAAAAGTCATCGAACTCAGGAAGAGCGATCCCGCGGTGGAAAAGATCTTTCGTGGCGAGGTGTTGACCGATCAGGAATGGGAAGAACTTGCCCGGCGTCTCAATTCGCCGGAATACTACTTCAACGAGCCGTCGCTGCGCCGGGCTTTTGAACAGCCCTCCGGTTCGCTTTCAGATTTTATCCGCGTGTCGCTGGGCCAGGGTCGGTTCCTGACCAGGGAGGAGCGCATCGAAAAGGCGTTCAACACCTGGGTGGCCGAACACTCCAGCAGCATCGACGCCGCAAAAGCGCAAATGCTCCGCCTCCTCAGGGCGCGGGTCAGCGCCGGCGAAGAGATCACCATGCGCCTCTTCAGCCAACCGCCGTTCGCGTTATGGGGCGGGCTCACCCGGATGGAACAGCTCTTCGGCAAGGACCAATTGCTTCAGATGGTAGATGAATTGAACGAACTGCTCGCGGCATAAACAAGAAAGAAGAAACGATCGCATGGACAGCGCCCAAATACAGAACACGCTCAAGGCCCTCTGCAAGGTGATGTGGGACAACAACGTCACCAACCCCATCACCTACGTGACACAGATCTCCTATCTCCTCTTTCTCAAGATGATCGAGGAGATGGATCATGAACAGAAGGAGGCTGGAAACGGCAACCATCGCTCCCTGTTCGGCAGATATGAAAGCGAAGGCGAGGAGTTGGACTTTGATTCTCTGCGCTGGAGCGTTCTGGCGTCGGATCCCGACAACGAACGCATGTTGCGCACCCTGCGCGACACCCTACCGCTGTTGGCCCGCCACCCTAAACTTTCCCTGGGGGCCCGAGCCGTTTTCCGCAACGCCGCGGTCGTGATCCCTTCCGGTGCGGCCCTGCGTCGGGCGGTGGACATCATCGCCCCCATCTCCTTCCTCGGCATCGACGCCGACGTGAAGGGGGATCTGTTTGAATATCTCGCCAGCGAGTTGGGCGGTCAGAAGAAGGCGGCCCAGTTCCGGACGCCCCGCCACCTGATCCGTGTGATTGTCCAGATGGTTGATCCCCGGATCGGCCAAACGATCTGCGATCCGGCCTGCGGGAGCGATGGCTTTCCCATTGCCGCCTATGAGCATATCCTTCTGGCCAACACCGGTCCGGAATTCATCCGTGAAAAGATCGGCCCCGACGGCCTGCCGCGCCGGATCGGCATCGGCGACCGATTGAGCCGCGCCCAGTGGGATTTTCTGCAGAAGGGGACGTTTCACAGCTTCGACGGCGACCAGGACATCCTCCGTATGGCCGCCATGAACGCCGTGCTCCACGGATTCGACGAGTCGCCCATCGTCCAGCGGGATTCCATTTGCGGCAGCGAGGACAAATGGGACGAAATCCAGTTTGACTGCATCCTGGAGAACCCGCCCTTCTCCGGTTCGCGCGGCGACGCCAAAAGGTCGCTTCGCATCGAAAAAGGCGACAAATACGTCCTGTTCCTCGCCCACGCCCTGCGGAGCCTGCGGCAGGGCGGCACGGCGGGGATCATCTTTCCCAACGGTATCCTCTTCGGCAACACGGGCAGCCATCTGACCGTCAAGGAGCGGCTGCTCAAGGAGTTCGATCTCCAGGCATTGGTTGTTCTTCCCAAGGGGATGTTCGAACCCTACACCCCCAACCCCACCTGTTTCATGATCTTCAGGAACACCGGCCGCCCAACCCAGAACGTCTGGTTCTTCAAGGTGGACGGAGACGGTTCGTCCCTGTCCAGGGCGCGGAAATTCGGCCCCCAGTACCGAAACGATTTTCTGGATCTGCTCCGAATGTGGCCCGGACGCGAGACTGAGGAGGGACGTGCTTGGCTGGTGCCAGCTCAGAAGATCATTGACAACGGCTTTAAAATGACACTAACAGACTTAGGCCTGATCGAGACTGAAACAGTTGAGCATCTCGAACCCGAGGAGATCCTCTCTTCTGTTGTTGCCAAGGAAGAAAGCATCATGCAATTGGTTCAGGAAATGCGCGATTGTCTGGAAGGCATGAGCGATGGTGGTTATACTCAAGATTGGCTAAGCGAACCTTTTGCTGAGGCGGTAAATCGTTTTCAAACCAGAGGCAGGAAGTTAAAAACAGCAGAATATCAGGATTCAGGGATTCTCCCTATTGTTGATCAGGGACAGACAATAATCGTCGGTTATACTGACAATATTGGATGCAAATTTCAGGGACCATACCCAGTAGTCGTCTTTGGTGACCATACAAAGAATGTCAAATTTATCGACTTTGAATTCGCTGTTGGCGCAGATGGAGTAGTTTTGCTGCGTCCACGAAATGAAAGTAAATTAGACATCAGATATCTCTACTATTGGCTCAAGTTCATACCGTTGCATAACCTTGGATATAGTAGACATTTCAAACTGCTCAAAGAGGAAGAAATAGCATTCCCCGCAAATTTAGGCGAACAACGCCGAATTGTAGAGAGGATCGAAAAATTGATCTTCCGAGCTGATGAAGTTCGTCATTTAAGAATCCAAACAGAGGAACAAATAGATAAGCAATTCAAAGCGGCCCTTCTGGCCAAAGCCTTCCGGGGGGAACTGTAGCCGTGGCCAAGGTGGTCCAGATCCCGACAATCAACGATTTGCCGGCCGATTTCGAGAGGGTCTTTTCCATTTGGAACCAGGCGAACGACTATTTCGAGGAGGTGCGTTTCGATTTTTCCCGTTGTCATTTCCTCCGCCCGAATGCCGTGGCGTTTCTCGGCGGATTGGCCCGGTTGATTGCATCTCGCCAGGGAACCGCGATCTTCGACTGGGATACCCTGCGCGACAGTGCGATCAAGATGAATCTACGCCAGAACGGCTTTGCCGAAATGTTCGGTCAACCATATTCCGGGTGGACAGGCCATTCCATCCCATATCGTGAGGACAGGTTCCAGGACGTCAACGCGATCATGGACTATCTGACCGATTATTGGCTTGGACGCGGCTGGGTGCAGGTGAGCCCGCGCTTGCGGGACGCCATTGTCGGCCGCATGTGGGAAATCTACAACAACGCCTTTGAACACAGCGGATCGGAGATCGGCGTTTTCTCCTGCGGCCAGCATTTTCCACAGCAAAACGAGCTGTGTCTGTCCGTCGTGGATTTCGGGCAGGGAATCCCGGCCAAGGTCCGCAATTACCTGAGCAGCGATTCTCGCGCCGGACAATTGACGGCCGCCGGTTGCCTGCGATGGGCTTTTCAGCGGGGGAACAGCACTGCCAAGGCGGATTTCGCACGCGGGCTCGGTCTGGACCTTCTCAAGGAGTTCATACGCCTGAATCAGGGAAAACTGGAGGTTTACAGCAACGAAGGATATGTGGTAATTGATCAAAACGGCGAACGTTTTGAGAATAGGCCTGTTTCCTTTGAAGGGACCGTTTTTCACATTACATTGAGATGCGATGAGGCCCTTTATCGCTTTGCGGATGAAGCGGATGCCGAGCCGCCGTTTTGAAAAGGAGAACCGACGATGAAAATGACTATTAAAGAGATGATCGGCCCGCGTTGTATCATCCGGGAAGACGGTCAGAAGGTTTATGACTCAATCTATCCCCTTCTGCAAAGAGGTGAGACCGTGACGCTTGATTTTACGGAGGTGTCGCAGTTTGCATCGCCTTTTTTCAATTTTGCTATCGGTCAGTTATTGAAGGATATCAGTGAAGAGGACCTGCGCAGACTGCTGCAGATTGAAAATCTCGATCCGACCGGAAAGCTGGTGGTCGAGCGGGTCATAGACAACGCCGGACGGTATCACGCCAATGTGGATTATCGAAACATCGTGGATTCCATTCTCCAGCAACAGGCCCAGGAGTCGGCATAATGGCAATCAGCTATGCCATCCAGGCGGCGGTGGTGGACATCAAAGCAGATTCTCCGAACTCAAAGGACGTCTTCTTCGTTGACACGAATGTCTGGTATTGGATGACCTATCCGAACGCCGCCACTGGCGCATTTCCGGGCCAGTTGTCAGATTATCCGGCCTTCGTCAATCGCGTGTTGGCCGCGGGAGCGAAGATTTGCCACTCGGGCCTTTCCCTGGCTGAACTATCTCACCTGATTGAAAAAACGGGGCGCGAAATCTATATTAAAACGACTGGTGATATCAAAACCAAGGAATACCGGCACAATCTGCCCGGCGAGCGTTCCCGTGTGGCATCTGATGTGGAGGCTGCATGGGGGCAGGTGAAATCCCTCTCTTCACCTCTTGTCTTGACCGTGGACGAGAAGACAACGGATGCCTCTCTGGATCGTTTTCGGACAGAGAAGCTGGACGGCTATGATCTTTTCATTCTTGAAACCATGAAGAATAATGGTTTGGTCAAGATCATCACCGATGACGGAGATTTCGCGACGGTTTCCGGGATAGAGGTATTTACCGCAAATCGGAATATTCTGCTTGCGGCCCGTGCGCAAGACAAACTATTGATGAGAATCAACAATGCCCCGTGATGAAGGAATGAATAATTTGATTAGGACAATCTTCTGGCAGGACGATGCCGTCGTGATGATCAATTAGCGGGCGCTGCCGATTGTGGAGCGGCATGTCACCTGCAACGATTACCGTGAGGTCATCGCTGGGGGAATTCCGGGGAAAGTACACTTAATTATTTACATAGGAAGCTAAAAACTTATAATGATTATACATGGCAAGAATAGCAAGAATAGTAGCTCCGCTGATGCCGCATCATATTACACAAAGAGGCAATAGACGGCAGGATACATTATTAGTGTCTCCTTTTGTCTAAAGAATATCCTCAATCCCGTTGCGCTGGATCATATTCAGAAGTTCCCATTGTCGCGTTGGTCACGTTTTTCAGGGCCGCTATCGGGCGATTATGGTGGAAAAGGATGCCTACCTGCTGGAGTTGATGAGATATGTAGTGACCCCTGCGTCCTATGCTGCGGTCTTCATCGCCCGGTAGGGTTGGATCTATGAAATTTCTAATCTCTTCCTGACCCTTCTTTCCAGAAGCCGAAGAGGTCATAGGCGTTCTGGAAACCAATCAGTTGCATAATATCCGGGTCATTGATGAGCCGGCTGATCGCATCGAAATTACTCCTTATCCCCGGGACCCCGGGGAAATCGGAACCGAAAAGGAATTTTTCCGGAAACCGCTTAAATTTTGGAAAGTACTGCAGAAGATTCTGGGGCGGCAGTCCTGAGACATCAATATAGACATTTCTGAACGTCCGGGCAAGATATTCCGCGATCTCATACCAGAATCCTCGACCGCCATGACAAAGCACTACTTTGAGATCGGGAAAATCGCTGATGATGTCGTCAAAGGTGTAGGGATCGGCATACCTCATCTTGGCGCCTTTGAAGACGCTTGTCCCGGCATGGAATAAAACAGGCAGTCCGGCCTGGGCGCATTGTTCATAGATGGGGTAGAGGCGGCGGTCATTGGCGAAAAACATCCCGTGGACCGAATGTATCTTGAGCCCGCGCGCCCCCCCGGCCAGTTGTTCGGCAAAAGCTCCGGACAGATCTTCCTGGTAATGGGGATTCAGATTGGCGATGGGGATAAGCTCCGGGTGGAAGGCATTAATTTCAGCCGCCCGCTCGAAGGGCATGACGCCGGCGGTTCCCGGCGAGTATTCCGGGATAAGAATGCCGCCCACGACGCCCTCGTCCTTGATAACGTCGCCATAGGGTTCAGGCAGTTGGCGCCCGTCACCGTCAAAGAGACTGGGCACATAAGGCCCCGTGTCCATCCAGAGGGCCTTGGCCTTGTCAGTCCATTCAAATCTGTGACCTACATGGATGTGGATGTCAATTATCTTTTCCATTTTCTGCCTCAAGACTTATTCGCCAACCGGGGCATATAAAATACGACTCTCATTTTTTATCTCGCAGATGTCCCCGGTGCTGACCAGTTCGACCAGATGCACGTAAGTCTCGTGGAGCGCCAGAAATTGATCAAATTCCGGCAGGGAGCTGCCAAAAATATCCTGCGAAACCTGGAAGGTAGTCTTCGGCCCCGTCTTTACTGATTTTAAGGCCAATTCTTTCCGGATCTCATGGTGGTCAAAAAGCTCGCTGATCCTGGCCTGCAAATTGGCAAAAGGTCTGCCATGGGCAGGATAGACTCTGGTTGCGGGAAACTCTCGAAGCAGTTCGAGAGATGCCAAAAAGCTGCTCAAGGGTTTAAAATCAGGTGCAAAGACATCAGGGCTAAGGTTGGGGGTAATTTCCGGCAGGACATGATCACCAGCAAGCAGAACCTGTTCCTGTGGAAAATAAAATGACACGTGATCACGGGTGTGTCCCGGTGTTGGTATGGCCTGAAATTCCCATTTGCCGAAACTCTGGAGTTCATGAGGCTGCAAGTAGCGATCAATGTGAAAAGGACCGGCAATCTCCTCCCGGGTACTTAAAAGCAGGTTTAAGATGCCTTTGGTGGCGTCCTGGGGAAGGCCATGCCTGATGCAGAGATCTTTGACAAGCTGAATCTCCCTATCACTCCGGATAGTAAAGGGCTGACTTAACTCGGACATATGGATTTCCGCACCCGACATTTTCTTGATCCGGCCGGCCATGCCGCAATGATCAAAATGGTGGTGCGTGATAAAAACCTGAACGATATCCTGTACCTTTTTCCCGATTCTCCGCAGGGCGGTCTCGAGAGTCAACAAATTTTCCGGCGTATCCAGACCTGTGTCGAACAAGGCCGCCTGGTCACCATGACACAGGAGAAAAACATGCACATGCTGTAGCCGAAAGGGCATGGGCAGTGTAATCATGTAAAAATCATTCACAATTTCTTCTATCAAGGTTCAGAATCATCCTCTCGCAAGCAACCCTTTTAAATCCGTCCGCAGTCTTATTCCATTTACATGCCTCTTTGTCCAGTAGAATCGGAATTGGGGAACACGCACCAAACATAAAACCTTGACAATTAATAGACCTTCAATTAGTTTGTGCGGCACATATTTAAATTGATGCGACGAAGCAAACGTCGTTACGAGAGGGGGGAGGAACATGATCGGCGTACTCATAACAGCCCATGGCAACCTGGGAGGTGAATTATTAAAAGCTGTTGAATTGATAAAAGGAAATATTAAAGGCGTTCTCCAGTTGTCTATGGATCAGACAAAGGGAGTGGAGGAGTTAAAGAAGGAAATCGGAAGCGCGATTAAAAAACTGGATCAGGGGCAAGGCGTACTGATTTTGACCGATCTTTTCGGCGGGACACCGTCCAATATCGCCCTTTCCTTCCTGAAACCGGGCAAAGTGGAGGTGGTAACGGGAGTCAACCTCCCCATGTTGCTGAAGCTCTCGGAGATGCGGGAGGGCGCCACTCTGCATGATTATGCCGTCCATGTCAGAGATTACGGCATGAAGAACATCTATCTGGCCAGTGAGATATTAAATAAGAAGTTGGCGGTTTAAAGTTATTGATATCTATGGACATAACGCTTGTCAGAGTAGATAATCGGCTGATTCACGGTCAGATTTTAGAAGCCTGGCTGCCCTTCACCCAAGCCTCCTGCATTATGGTTGTTAATGATGAGGTGGCCGACGATTTTTTCCGGGAAACAGTCATCAGGATGGCGGTCCCGCGGGATATAGAAGTAATTATCAGCGGGGTGCAGGACTTTGCCCGGGATTTCACTTACGCCACCGGGCAGGGCAAGAAAGCCATCGTGCTCTTCTCTACCATTGCCGATGCCTGTAAAGCCTTTAGCGCCGGGTTCAAATTTAAAAAGCTCAACCTGGGCAATGTCCATCATGAGCATGGCGAGGGAGAGGGAGTCCGCTGTTCATCATGTATATTCCTTGATAACAATGATATGCAATGCGTCCTGAACCTGATGGATGCTGACGGTGTTCGGGTGGAACTGCAGCGGGTACCTCAGGAGGAGCCGGTGGATGCGCGGGACATTATGCCCAAGTCGTTATGTCTGAAATGCAGGTAATTCTCCATGGCGATAAAAATTATCCTTCTTTCCCTGTTGGGAGGCATCCTGTCGCTGGACAGGGCAGGGGCGCAATTCATGATCTCCCGTCCCATAGTTGCCGCCCCTCTGGCCGGATTCATGCTCGGCGATCCCTACACGGGGTTGCAGGCCGGGGCCTTGCTCGAGCTTTTCTGGATTGACAGGTTGCCTATCGGTACCATTGTCCCACCCAATGATTTTCTGGTCGCCTTCCTGGTGGCTTCTGCTTCTATCCTGGCCGGTCAGAATTTAGGCCATGTCTCACGGGAACTGATCGCCTTTTCCGTGCTCCTGTTCATCCCCTGCGGCTATGCGGCCCAACGTGTGGATAGTTTTATCGTCAAATCCAATGACGCCCTCTATGACGGCGCCCTGCAGGATGCAAAGCGGGCCGATATAGGGGGGATCTTTCGCAAACACCTGTCAGGTTTGGCGAAGCATTTTTTGGCCTATTTAGCTTTAATCATGGTTTCCCTCTTCTGCGGCGTAAACTTGCTTTTGTATATCTTTCCTTTGCTGCCGATGGCCGTTGTCAATGCGCTTTCTCTGATCTTTATTGCTCTCCCCCTGCTCGGTGTGGCCGCCGGCTTGAATACGATCAATCTGAAGGGGGCGATACCTGTGTTTTGCGCCATTTTTCTCTCCATCTCCCTGTTATGGGAACTGATTCATGTGTTTTGACGGAAATATCAGACGGTCGAAAAAGAGGCGTCTGTACAGGCAGGAATATGTCAGCATATGATCCGGAGATGCTCGTAACCAGCGCCATGGCGGCGGCAGATGTGAAAGAGGTGCTGGCCATCGAACGGGCGGTTTTTTCTGCGCCCTGGACGGAAAATATGCTTCGCCAGGAACTGTTGCTTCCCCTGGCGCGGAACCTCACGGCACGGATCGGCGGCGAGCTGATTGCCGGTTACCTGAATTTCTGGGTCATTGCCGGTGAAATTAATCTCCACCGTATTGCCGTCCGGAAGGACCAGCAGAGAAAAGGAGTCGCCGCCGAGCTGTTAAGGGCAATGATCGGGCTGGCGCATCAGGAGGGAGCCCGGTATGCCACCCTCGAGGTCCGGTCTGCCAATGAGCCGGCCAGGCGGTTGTATGAGCGCTTCGGTTTTGAGGTGCGGGGCATACGGCCTTTATACTATGATGATACTAAGGAGGATGCCTTGATCATGTGGGCGGACCTTGAGAAAGGGCTGGAGGAGAAGCTGTATGACCGATAATGAACCGACCGTGATGATCGGCCGCGTCATGATGAACAGGGAAGTGGCGCCCGGAATATTCCTGATATCCTTCCGGTTGCCGGATACTTTCCCCACGCCTGCTCCAGGCCAGTTTGTCATGATCAAGGTGGGAGATGGCCATGATCCCCTGTTGCGCAGGCCTTTCAGCATTCACGCCTTCACGCGGCCGGAAGATCATGCCGTCCTGGGAATTCTTTATAAAGTTGCCGGCCGGGGGACCAGGTTGCTTTCGTCCCTGTTGGGCGATGCGGCCGTCAGCATTATGGGGCCGCTGGGTAAGGGATTTACCTTGATACCCGCCAGAAAAAACATCCTTATCGTTGCCGGCGGGATGGGGCTCGCGCCGCTTGCCTTTCTGATTCAGCAATATCTGGATTTGATCCAACGTGATCCAAGCCACGGCGGGGAATGGGGACACCTTTTTTTGCAAGGTGTCCCCAGAATCATCTGTTACATCGGAGCGGCCACGGCGGATTCCTTGGTGGAATTGAAAAAAATAGAGGTTTGCTGCGAGGATGTCAGGATCAGCACCGACGATGGCAGTTGCGGTTACCATGGCAACGTCATTGAACTTTTCCGTCGGGAGCTGGCTTTTTATAATCCCGCTGACGCCGCCATCTATGCCTGCGGGCCGGCGGCCATGTTGAAAGCGCTGGCGAAAATTATTCCGGACGGAGACTTTTTTTGTCAGGTGTCCATGGAGGAACGTATGGCCTGCGGTTTGGGCGCCTGTCTGGGTTGCGCCGTGGCCCGCAAAGATCAGGCCGGGCAAATGACCTATCAAAGGGTATGCAAGGACGGTCCCGTCTTCAACATCCGGGACGTGGGCTGGCAGACCTGACCCCGATAAACGGGATAAGTAAGTTTACGAAATTATTTTTGCGAGAAAAACGCAGAAAATAATTTCTAACTTACTAAATGTAGGGTGCGTTATTAACGCACCGAACACCTAAACAAGTTACGTGGGAAGATCATGCATGAATTAACTCTGAAACCGCAAATGGGCGTAGATGTCGGGCCGCTCCATTTCAAAAATCCCCTGCTGACCGCTTCCGGTACTTTTGGCTATGGCGCCGAGTATGCGCCCTTCGTGGATCTCAACCAGTTGGGCGCCCTGATTGTCAAGGGCTTGTCTCTTTCGCCCCGGGCCGGCAATCCCCCGCCCCGGATTATGGAGACGACGGGCGGTATGTTGAACGCCATCGGTCTGGAAAATGTGGGGGTAAAGGTTTTTATCGCCGAGAAACTTCCCTTTTTGCGGGATTTTGATGTCCCCGTCATCGCCAATATCTTTGGAGAAACGGTGGCGGAATATCAGCAAGTGGCGGCGCTACTGGACCGGGCGGAGGGGGTTTGCGCCCTGGAGCTCAACATTTCCTGCCCGAATGTGAAAAAAGGAGGGGTGGCCTTTGGCGCGGACCCCGATTTGGCAGCGGAGGTGACGCGTAAAGTCAAAGAGGTCACCGCTCTGCCGCTGATCGTCAAGCTGACGCCCAACGTAACCGATATTGCCCTGATTGCCGAAGCTGTCGAGGCGGCCGGCGCTGATGCCCTGTCGCTCATCAACACCATAACGGGGATGTCCGTGGATGCGGAGCGCCGGACGCCCCATCTGAAAAATATCACGGGCGGTCTGTCGGGACCCGCCATCAAGCCGATCGCGTTAAGGATGGTCTGGCAGGTGGTCAAGCGGGTTTCCATTCCCGTGATCGGCATCGGGGGAATAACGACGGCAAGCGACGTGATGGAGTTTCTGATCGTGGGGGCCAGGGCGGTGCAAGTAGGAACGGCCAATTTTGTCAACCCCTCCGCCGTGATGGATATTCTGGACGGGATAGAGGCATACCTCGCCAGGCATCGCCTCGCCGATATCGGCGATCTCATCGGGACACTGCAAGTAGATTGAGAAGAAACCGTCATTACTGACGACCTCGCCAAAAGTCGTCACACCGGTGAAAACCGGTGTCCAGCGCGCTTGTAACGCATTGAAATTTCTGGATTCCGGTGTTCCCCCGTCAAGCGAGGACTGAAAAGAGCACTGGAATGACAATTCTTGGGTATTTTCGACTTTTGCGAGACCGTCATTACTAAGGCGTCACAATCCGGGAAAAATCGGCAATCTGGCGGAAGATGGAGGAAATTGCCGCCAGCAGAGAGAGTCTGTTGAACCGTATTTTTTCATCTTCCGCCATCACGAGGACGGCGTCAAAAAAATTATCCACGGGCTGCCGCAGACGGGCGATTTCCCGCAATGCGGCAAGGTAATCCCCGCTTTCGATCAACAAGGCCACCTTTTCTTTTATCTCCAGATAGACGTTATACAGGTTCTGTTCCGCTTCGCTCTCAAATAGTCCCGGATCAACGGTCCCGCCTGGAAAGTCTTTGATGATGTTGCCGACCCTCTTAAAGGCGCTGGCCAGGGGTTCAAAACCGGCATCGTCTTTGAGAGTTGCCAAGGCTTCTATTTTATTGAGTGATTTAACCAGGTCGGTGGCATCTATGGAAAGAACGGAGTCCACCACATCGTAGGGGCGACCCTGCGAGATGAGCTGGTTGGCAAAGCGGGACTGGAAAAAAGCCAGAATATCGGCTTTAATCTCGTCCGCCGGTCTCTTCAACCTTTCCCCCCAGATGAGAAGACTTTTATCAATCAGCACGTCCAGCGGCAGCGGGTATTTCCTGGCCAGGATAATGTTGATGATGCCGAGGGACTGGCGGCGCAGGGCATAGGGATCGGCCGTCCCGGTCGGGATCAGATTGACGCCGAAAAAACCCGTAATGGAGACCATCTTGTCGGCGATGCTCGCCAGGGCGCCTTCCTCCGTTTCGGGCAGAGCGCCCGTGGCGCTGACCGGCAGATAATGTTCGTAAATTCCCTTGGCCACCAGCGGATCTTCGCCCGCCAGCAGGGCATATTCCCGTCCCATAACGCCCTGCAGCTCCGGGAATTCGCCGACCATCTGCGTGCTGAGGTCTGCCTTGGCCAGCGTCGCCACGCGTAAAACCCTATCTTTCAGAGCGGGGTTGAGCAGCAAGGCGAGCTCCCCGGCGAGGCTCCGGAAGCGCATGACCTTTTCATAGACCGTGCCCAGCAAGGTATGGAAGATCATGCCGTGCAAGTTTTCCAGACGTTCTTCGAGGGGGATTTTACCGTCTTCCTCAAAGAAGAACCGGGCGTCCGAGAGGCGGGCGCGGATTACCTTTTCGTTGCCCCGCCTTACGACGGCCACGTCGCGCGGCCTTGTATTGCTGACGGTCAGAAAATGATTAAGCAGGTTTCCCTGTCCATCGGTCAGCGGGAAATATTTTTGCTGCGTCATCATGGAGGTGATGAGGACCTCCTTGGGCAAAGCGAGGTAGGCGACGTCAAAACTGCCGCTGATCACGGTCGGATATTCCACGATATAGGTTATCGTATCCAGCAGGTCCTGATCGTAGAAAACCTTCCCGCCCAGTGATTGCGCCTCTTTCTCCGCGTCCGCCAGGATAATTCTGCGGCGTTCCTCCGGATCGGCGATTACGAAATTTTCCCGCGTGCCGGTGAGATAGTCGGCGAGACTGCTGACCTTAAACGGCGCCGGACTCAGGAAGCGATGACCGTAAGAGAGGTTGCCGCTTTGGATATTTTCCAATGCAAAGGGGATTGTTTCCCCGCCATAGAGGGCCAGCAGCCAGTGAATCGGCCGGGCGAAGCGCAGCTCAAAATCCGCCCAGCGCATGGATTTCCGGAAGGGCAGGGCAGCGATGAGGGCCGGGATGATTTGCGGGAGCAGGGTTTTGGTCTCGGCGCCGGTAATCTTCTTCCGGCTGACCAGGTATTCCCCTTTTTCGGTGACAATGGTTTCCAGCGCGGAAATTTCCACTCCCTGGCCGCGGGCAAAGCCTTGGGCAGCGGGAGTGGGATTGCCCTGGGCATCAAAGGCGGCTCTTTTAGCTGGTCCCAGCTTTTCTATGATCCGCTCCGACTGTTTTTCCGCGACCTCGGCGACGCAGAGAAAAAGCCGCCGTGGCGTCGCCATGGTGATTATCGCGCCGTGCGGGATCACTTGGGCCGCTAATTCCTTACGGATCATCTCCTCCAGGTCGCGTCTGGCCTGGGGTAAGAAAGCGGCTGGTATTTCTTCCGTGCCGATCTCCAGCAGTAGTTCCTTGCCCATTAACTATTCCTCATTTCTGGTCTTTTTTCAGCAGGGGATAACCCAGGGCTTCCCGCTGTTTAAGGTATGCCTCGGCGCTCAGACGGGCAATGTTCCTCACCCGGCCGATATAGCTGGTGCGCTCCGCGACACTGATGGCGCCGCGGGCGTTCAAAAGGTTGAAGGCATGCGAACACTTGAGACAGTAGTCATAGGCCGGCAGCACCAACCCCTGGGAAATTAGGCTGACGCCCTCTTTTTCATACATCTCGAAGAGTTTTCTCAAGGTCTCCACGTCCGCCTTCTCAAAGTTGTGGATGGAAAATTCCACCTCGCCCTGGTGGTGGACATCCCCGTAGGTGACCTGGTCGTTCCATTGCAGATCGTAAACGTTGTCAATGCCCTGGATGTACATGGCAATGCGCTCGATTCCATAGGTAAGTTCAGCGCTGACGGGTTTGAGATCAAAGCCGCCGACCTGCTGAAAGTAGGTGAACTGAGAGATTTCCATGCCGTCGAGCCAGACTTCCCATCCCAGCCCCCAGGCGCCCAGCGTGGGAGATTCCCAGTCATCCTCGACGAAACGGATATCGTGATCGAGCGGGTCAATGCCGAAACTCCGCAAAGAATCCAGATAAAGCTCCTGAATGTTCAAAGGCGAAGGCTTGATGATCACCTGATACTGGTAGTAGTGCTGGAGCCGGTTCGGGTTTTCGCCATAACGGCCGTCCGTGGGTCGCCGAGAAGGCTGCACGAAGGCCCCTCGCCACGGTTCCGGCCCCAGGGCGCGCAGAAAAGTGGCGGGATGAAAGGTGCCGGCCCCCACTTCCATATCGTAGGGCTGCTCGATGACACAACCCTGGCTGGCCCAGTATCCCTGCAAAGCGAAGATCAATTCCTGAAAGGTCACTTATTCCTCCTCAAGTATTCCATTTTAACGCTCATCCTGAGCCCGTCGAAGGATGAGACTTTTTGCGAGAGCGTCATTTCCGGGCTTCGTAACATGGGGCAAATCGCCTGTCAAGAAAGACGTCTCCTAAATGGTCAAGCCATCTCACCCGGTGCGTGACTTTGCGGAAATGCCTTGACTATTGCGCAATGAAATTCAGAAGATGAAGGAATCGAAGATGTTCACTGCTTGATTCCAGGCTGTCATTTTATTTAGCACAGGGTAGATTCTCTGCTTTCGTGATCAGGCGCTACAGGGTGCTGTTAGATGAACGCTATTTCTTCGTCGGTGATCCCATAACGTTATTGCAACCATCCCATTTTCATCCTTCGTTGTGTCCGCGCCGGGTATGGGGGTTATAATTGGAAAATTCTTTTGCCGCCGCAAATATTTCCTCAACACTCTTATCAGGCCACAAATCTCTCTGCCACTCAGTGTAATCGAAATTATCGCGCCGAATCAGTGTGATAAATTTTTCCGCCTCAACTACTCCAAGATGGTTGCGAAGCGCTTTCATGCCTTCCGTGCGGATCATCGTGTCTGCCCTCATAGTTTTCCCTCCAATATTTGTATGAAATCAATAGGATTAATGGTTCTTATTTCTTTTAAGGAAGATACTTTTTTTAGCAACTGTCTGTCCGTAGTAAGAAAGTAATCACAGTGAGCGAAGATTGCACTCGCGACATGAATCGCATCTTTTGGCTTAACTCGATATATCGCGGCAACATCCCTTGCACGCTCTAAAACGGCAATTTCGGCTGCTACATTTTCACAGGAAATTTGTTTCCATTCGGCAATTGATTCTTTCTGATTATTATACGGATTTGCATTATTTTCGAAATCCAGCATAAATGACCACACAAGTCCGATAGTTCCATTATGAATTTTTTCCTGCACAAAAAGCTTTGCTTCTGCTTCGAGGCGAATCGTTTCGTATACTTGCTCATCGTAGGGACGGTTAAAGCAGCAATTGTCAAGATAGATTTTCATCGGATCCACCCTCCTGTATTATCTTTTATTTCTCATTATCCCCGATTGCCGTTCGCGAAATACGGAAAGTGTCCCGCTGTTCCCGCACGCCGGTTTCATCGGCGTTGTGCTTGGTTGAAACTATGTTTGTAAGGTTTTTGTTATCTCAGTTACCGCCCATACCGATACTTCATTGATAATCTCATCTGTTACTACTGCCATATTAGCCTCGTCTTTCATTTTCAATGTTTTTACTTTCCAATTTTCACATTTTGGATGAGCTCTGGTATCCCAGTTTGTAAATTTAATAAATTCGTAGGAATACTGAACTGATAACTCAACCCTGGAATAAATGCAGACAATAAAAAGGACTAGTGGTTTGACGGATGTGTGTTTTGGCTCAAGAGAAATTTTTAGTATATTGTTCTCATTCTGGAAAGTGTAAGAAAATCCATCAACAATCATACGGGTTTTCCATATTGTCTCTAGTTGATATTCCGTGTTATCGGTGCCGCCATAAATATTTGAGTAGGCGGCCATTTTTGCAGCCTCTATAGCAGATCTTATTGGCTTCTTCGGCAATGGTTTGTATTCCTCTAACTCAAAAGACTCTTCTTTATATGTGGGTGTCGCGAAGAACTCTTTCCCTCTGTTTTCGTTCAACCAAACACCAATTCGCTGTGAATTTGGAATTGGATTTGGAGCGACATTTGACAAGACACCAATTTCAAAAATGCTTACAATATCCTTAGGCCAGTTTTGTTCCTGAAATTTGTCCCTTAATAAAGCCAGCCTTTTTATCACTGTTTCCTCATCGCAATATTCAGAATCCGCCTTACGTCTCACAAGCTCTAACAAAATATTTTCACTTTCTTTTGCTTCAGGTGGTATTCCGGATTCTTTTTCGTCGGGTTTTTCTTCCAGTCCGAAAGCCTTCAGTATTAATTTGTGAGTGTTATCAGTAATGAAACCAAATATTTCAATAAGATCGGCTTGCGAAATGAAAATCGGTTTTGGGAAACTGTGCGCATTGCAGTCATCGGCTATATATGCTGCTATGTCACGATAACGAATTTCTCCGGTATGATCCAACAAACCTGTGAATAAGCTCTCAGTAAACTTGCTGTATTCATGGCCAGCGAGTGACGGCTGATCGTCTCTTGAAGAAAACATGAAATAAATGTCATTTAGTTGATTGTCCTTAGCGGATTTTTCCAGCTCCTTTTTGGTATCCGATTCTGCTTTTATATATTGCGTCCCGCTGAAGCAGGCGTCTACAATTTTAACAAAGAGTTTTGGCTTTAATGTTCGAACCAGTCCGTCTAACTCAGAGTTTCTTAGTCCAGTTGACTCCTTTTTGGCCTCCTTGAAGTCCGGAAAGATATAGAAAAAGTCCTCTTCGTATCTTCCACCATGACCACTAAAATAGAAAAGAAGTTCGTCGACCTTTTCCGTTTTATGCTTTGATACAAAATCTGCTAACTTTTTTTTCGTTTCGTAAGCTTTTTCGCCTTTATTAATAAAAAGAACATCATCTATCTTGGCCACGTCAGAAAGCACGTTTTTAAACAGCTCTGCATCGTTCTTGCAGGCATCCAGATTTTCGAAGTCGTCGTACTGATATTCGGACACTCCAATTATGACAGCCAGTTTCATATGATCTCCTTTTTATTGTCCCAACGGAAAGCTCGCCGGGAGGCCCGTATTGGGGACGATCCGGTGGTGCGCCTTGTCGGGTGTTTGGTGTCATCTGCGTCGGGTGGGCAACACACCAATAGTCCTCCCCTCAGCGGCTTAACGACAACATGGGGGCGGCAATATCGATGCTGAACAGTATTGGGAGTGTCTGCATGGTCCATGTCATCCCCTCTGCCTGCTTGACGATGAGGTTAGTTTATCTTTTTCCGCTAAAATTCTCTTAGCATCTCTTAAATCAATCTTTGCATGGTGACCATGCTTTTCTAATAGATGCAATAAATTTGAACCGCTTAATAATGTAATCGGCTTGCCCTTTGCAAACTCATAAGCATCGGGGCCATAATCTGCTGTTGATACCAGTATGCCTTTTGTTGCTCCTTCATTTAATACTGTGCCATATAAATCACGAACAGCCGAAACACTCACTGTATTGGTATATCGCTTGGCTTGAATGACTATTTTACCACCACGAATAGGGTCTGGATCAAATGCAATAGCATCAACCCCGCCATCTCTACTTGCTTGAGTTACTTTTACTTCACCGCCATTTACTTGAAATTCCTGTTCAAACAATTCTCGGATCAAATGTTCAAAATCCTCCCAATCCATGGCGGCGAGATTTGTAGTATTATCAATCCCATTCGTAACATTATATCCATCCACAAATCGTTTATCCACCCTGCTCATCTGTAAAATCGGTTGAACTGGAGTCAAGCTGCTTAGTTTGCTACTGGCAACACCCTTTAGATATTTGAAACAAGCTTTAGGATCAACATTGGATAAATTAATTTTTAAAAACTCGTTCTTCTTTACCTGTATGGTCAGAATACAGTTAGTCTCTTCATTCCCACTCGCTTTATTAATGGACTTAACCCATCCGTTGAATGAAATTGCATCAATAGCCTCAACTGCATCAGCTTCAAATATTTCGTGTAATGATCGGAGTGTGATTTTATATGTGGCGTCATCAAACATTTTATTAAATTGGGACTCAGAAATATGATATTCCTTTAACTCATTGTTTGATGCAATGTATTTTACTTCTTTTTCTTTAGGAAAACGTTCTAACGAGGGCAATTCATATTCAATAATTAATATCTTATTCTCTGGATTGTACTCTAATTCAAAATTATTTAGGAATGTATCTGGATATTTAGAGCTATTTAGTATCATTTCGCAATATTGAATTATTGCATCTGTGTTTTTGTGAAAGTAACTTTCTTTGAGTTTCTCAATTTTGTCGTTAAACTCCTTTTGATTGTTGTTGTATGCTTCCTTCTCCCTTTCCCAATCTTTTTCGAGCGCGTCAATGCGTTCATTAATACGTTCATTAACTGTCTGGTTTTCTTCTTCACACTCTTTTAGTTTTTTTTCGTATTGCTCTTTAAGATTAGAGTTAAAAGAATTTGTTTCATCAACTGATTTTTGCCAAGCGGTTATTGCTTCTTGATACCAAGCGGTTATTGCTTCTTGATAACGTGCTTTATCTTGTATAAAATAAGATTCATCTTGTATAATAATCTGGCTTGGAATCAGCACACCTCTCCAGTTTCGAATTTCTTCAGGCTGTGTTGGTTTGTAAACTCCTTTTTCCGGCTTTTGGGGTAGCTCTCTAAAAGCTGGTGGTGCTGGTGGTGCCATTCTGCTAAGTCTTCTATTCAAAGAATATTTTGGATTCGGAACTTCAAATTCTTTCGTGTCTTTAAGTGAATCCCAGATTGACCCGTTATCATTCTCAATCGCGCAAATTAGCAAGTTATCAATTTGTTTTAGTTTTTCTTGCGCATCTCGTGTTCGTTCTTCTGCAATGTTTAAATTCGCTACCTTGTTAGCTTGCGATTTATTCTTGTGACCAATTTTAACCCACTGCTCATCCCACTTTTTGAATTGGGCAGCAACTTTATTGTCACGCCGTTCCTTCTCCATGTCCCTTATCTCACAGGAAGTCCCAAGGCCGAGATGGCCTATTTTAGCTACCCAAGGATCGCTCCACCCAGCACATCTGGTATCACTGTAGTGAAGGTTTTCAAAATTCTCTTTCATTGGCACAGCAGATAAACTATTCGCTGTTGTCTTAGTTTTTTCATCCATGGCTTAAACCTCCGCATACCAATAAATTCCAGAAACGCGAAAATGCATGTGTAATCGGGGGACATCCAGTTATTTTCGTAAACCAGTATGGATGTCACCAGATTTCCCACCGGAGCGGCCCCAGTGGATACGACCGGCTATAGCGGCTTGTTGGACACATTTGTGTTACTCAAATGTTTTGCTAAAAGCCTTCTTCAAATCCGTCTCAAGTTCCTCAATTTGCTTTCCGATGGAGTCGAGCTTGGCACTACATTCCTGGAAACCAGCCATAAGCTTGCCCATAACCTTAGCTTCTTGCCCGTACTTTACGCCTAGATACTGGAGTTCGTCAAATTCACGAACGATACGATGGCCCCTCGCGTAGATATTGTCTGGCAGTACTGCTCGCTGATTCGCAGGTAAATCCCTCTTTACGAGATCACCCAGGATATAGGGGAATTTTTCGAGGAAATCCTCGTGACCTACCTCGCCCCGAATGGCCGACATAATGAGCAAAGATGCGCGATTCTCGGCGTTACGTATAGGCTCGATCCACTCAAGCGCAGCACCAAGCGCCTCTCGTTTGAGACCCGTAAGTTTCTCTTGCCGTTCTCGCCGCCATTTCGAACGTTCAATGCCATATGCAGTAAGAGAAGAAATGAGCGCTCCAACGACTGCACCGAGCAAAGGCCCTGCAATCGATAACATCTTTGACAACAACTCTTCACTCATATGAGACCAGCTTCGTCCACTAGCATCAGGATGGCTGCTCCAGTGCTGTTTAGCGCATAAGCTGCGAGGTGTCGGGGCACTTTGCGTGTCTCGACTCCAGCACCATGAGCTTTGCTAAGCCGGTTCCGCAGAGTAGCCACAATCAGGAGGACCGCTTCGAAGTAGCTATCCAAGCTGGTGTGATCGAGAATCGTCTTGATTAACACTCCGGCCGTATCTGTTTGCTTGTACGGCCAGCCCTTTCTCTCGCAGATGACCTTCATCGTGCTCTCGAAGGCACTGCAGCATTTGGTAAGAGAGTCGCCGTAGTCACCCTTACGGAAATCATCGAGCGCCTCCAGATACTCAGAATTCACACCAACAAATTGAGCTGCGCGAAGCAGCGTCAAGGCGGGTTCCGTCACACCTCGATGCAGTGCCTCGTTGTCGCGGGCAATCACTCTGGGAAACTCGCGAGTCCTTGTCACGTCGACCTCACCCTCACCAAAGGGCGACAGTTCACGAGTCTGCTCCTTCACAAAGCCGGTCAAGTAATACGGCAAGTCATCAACCCGCAGTAGATCGTTGAGTTCGCTCACGGCCAGATCGTCTGGAAGGTGAATTCGCTGGAAGCACTCGACACGGAAGATGTACTCCAGAAAATCGAGGAATTCAGGAACACTGCAGCTGAGCAAGAATTTTACCGTGTCCTCAACTGGTAATTGCGGTCTGAAGTGGGAGTCCGAGAGCTGCACCCGCCCGTGTCTGTACTGCAGGGTTCGGTGAATCTCTGACCAGAACTCAGTTGTGTAGTCCTCATATCCGCCGTAGGACCTCTTATTGCTGAAGATGTCAGCACACCACAGGAAAACCCGATTACGCGTGGATTCAGGGACTTTGGCAGGCAAAACCTTTCTTGCACTGGGTCTGCGCGAAAAAACGTCGAATATATGACTCAAATTCATTGTCCCTCCAACATTTAGATCGGCATAGCCCAACGACTGGCATCAGCGGCGCGAGCGGCAGCCCGCGTCCGCCTGCATGCCATGGTTAGGCGCTTATCTCGCTTACATTTGTGGCATATTTTGTTCTTAATCAACTTTCGTTAGATTTCCCCTCACAGGTCTCCACTTGCTTGCGTAGACGCCTGAATTTCCAAATACGTACACAGCAACATACCTTTCCACAAGATCTTCCAATGTTCTGGCTTCTTGATCTATGTTGAGATGCGATTGAACATTGGCTTTCCCAGCATGGAGGAGCAAATTCCTAGTACGATTGTATTTCTTAAATGCCTTTATGTCAGCTTCCCAGCCTTCAATCTTTTCTGTCTGTGCAAAAGCCTCGAACCGGGAAATCAGCGTTGGAGCGAAACGAGACTCAATTCTATCAAGAAGAATCAGTAAATCATTCTTTTCAACATCATCTGAAGTGGCAACAAGATTTCTTAATGAGTTGATACTTTTTTTTGTTTCTTCGTCTATCTCATCTGATGAGCCAAGAATACACTCTAGTGGAATAAACAGATATAAAAATTTTGCTACGTGATCTCTTTCTCTCCAGGCACGGAGTAGCCACTGAAAAACTCGTGATACATCGGTCCGTCCTTTTTCATCAAGCCTACAAAATAATTCCAAGTGAGATTTGAGAGAATCTAATCCAAATTGTGTAAGAGTCACCGGTTCAAGGACTTCCGCGAAATCGCCTACAAAGTTACTTACTGGTACGGGGACGCTACCAATAAAAGAATTCTCAACAAGAGGCTTAAGTATGAACTGCCTATGGAATCTTAGGCCGACAAGTCCACAAATTGTATCAAGCACTTTTGTGTATGTTGGCTTTTCTTTTTCAACCTCATTCAAAAGATAATCTGTAGCCTTCTTTTCTTGTTTTGCCAGGCCCAAGCTTACTTCTTCAGTGACTGAAATGGATAAAGAGACTGCTATCTCCATGAAGCAGTTTGATTTGTAGTCAGGGATAGTTTTTAGCATATTGGTTTTTTTCCCTGGGATACAATATGGATCTGATGGTTCAAACGCTACAATTCCCATTGGCGGTTTGGGACCGATATAGAAGGACATTTCACCATTTCCCGTAATTGGAAAACTATGCTGTACTTCTGACATGCCTTGAATCCCGCAACCCAAAGCGTCGTATAGCCTTCTTAGTCCTATCCGTTCGATACCCATCTCATCCCTTAGTATCGCCTAACAATAATTAGATTGATCCATATAACACACCGAATTTTGGTTTCCTGTCCGCATAACACGCCATCAGAGCGATTACCAAAAACGCGATAAGCTCTTTATATTCATCTTGTTGCGCCCTATATCGCGGTTTATCACGGTATCTTATGCGGATCGGCATAATACAACCTCTTCGATTGGCGCAAAGCCCGTCCATCGGACTGCGAACACCCGCCGATTGGGTACATGGTCACATAACTACGGCGCGCTTCATATGTCAATGATTAGCTTTTTCATCATGCCCTCAGCCTGCCCGCGCAGGTCAGTTCAGCGCGCTGAACTAACTTAACATTATGATATAATTAATAAATAAGCTACGGTGCCGATCATTTCCCCGCTGAATTTTTACCCCCTTTGTCTGTCTCGGCAGCGGCTTTTTATTGCGCCATCGCGTCCAGTTTGCTGGTGATGGTCTGCTTCAGATTGTCCAGGGCATTGGCGAAGCTGTCCCGTTCCTCATGCGTCAGGATCGTGACGTCCAGGTCGCTGATCTTTTCCCCTATCGCGCCTACGGCATTGCAGGTGTTTTGGGCAACCGACAGCCGGGCGCCGATCCCGGTCTTTTTCTGGGGATTCAACCCTGCCTTGTATTTTTGGTAGGCCGTTACCATGCTGCGCGCTTGTTTCTTTTGGGCTATCCCGACGAGCACGCGTTTCGGTATGGCCGGATCTTTGCGGCAGTCATCCAAGACCTCCGGGGGTAGTTTGTTGATCGAGAGGGTGCTGGAAATCGTTGCTTTGGATTTGCTGAATTTCCTGGCCAGGTCATCCTGGGAGAAGCTGTGTTTCTTCATGAGGCGGTCCATCGCCTCGGCCTCCTCGACGGCCGTCAGATCTGAGCGCAGGATGTTTTCTACCAGAGAGATTTCGTCGTAGTTGGCGCTGTTTGTATAGAGGACGGCTATTTCCGTTAGTCCCGCCATCCGTGCGGCCGTGCAGCGCCGTTCGCCTGTTACGATGTATTTCAGGCCGCCTGCGTCTATCCGGAATGTGGGCGGCTGGATGATGCCGTGCTCTTTGATGGATTCCACCATCTCCGTCAGGGCCGCCGGGTCCAGGTACTTGCGCGGCTGATCGGAATCGGGCAGCAGATCGCTTAGGGCGATCAGGTAAAGTTGACCGGGGATGTAGGTTTCATTTGTCGCCATCGGAGGCTCCTCCTTCAAAACGAAAAAACCCCGCGATCCGGGAGGAACAACGGGGGTATGGGGTTGATTGACCTGTTCATGACTTCCCTTGGCCTTGGGTCTTCAGTTGAGGGGAACAGATTTAATTTGTTCCCTTTGCCTCCGATATGGCATGAGCCTTCGATTATGTCAATAAAATTTGCCCTTTGCTGACCCTCGTCGCGATGAAATCCCGGGGCATGATTTCCGTGGAGTCCTTTTGTCGGTGCGTAGGAAAAAAGAATCAAGGTTGACGATACGCCTCTCCAACAACCGGTGTGCGGGGTTGGCAATATTGTAATCGGGGGCAGATGGGGCTGGAGGCGGGGGCCAGTGCAATATCCACTTGAGATCCTTCGACAAGCTCAGGATGAGCGGGGGGATTGCATCCCCGGGGTAGGCGCCATAAAAAAGGCGCCCCCTTTGCAGAGGGCGCCTGGTTGGGTTCTACAGTTGTTCGCCTGATATCCTCATTCCATAGAAGGAACGATAGACGAAGACCAGGGCAATGAGAAAGAAGATGGAGGCCAGGGTTGTCTTCAAACCGATATAGCCTGCCTTCTGCATTTCCACGGCAATCTCCACGGCCAGCAAGCCAAACAGGGTCGTAAACTTGATAACCGGGTTCAGGGAAACCGATGACGTGTCCTTGAAGGGGTCGCCTACCGTATCACCGACCACCGTCGCCTCGTGCAGCGGGGTGTTCTTTTCCTTCAGATCCACTTCGACGATTTTCTTCGCATTGTCCCAGCACCCGCCGGCATTGGCCATAAAGATCGCCTGGAAGAGGCCGAAGAAGGCAATGGCAATCAGATAGCCGATGAAAAAGTAGGGATTGAAAAAGGACAGCGCGAGCGTCATAAAGAAGATGACCACAAAGATATTGATCATGCCCTTTTGTGCATAGATCGTACAGATCTTCACAACTTCCTTGCTGTCTTCAATCGAGGCGGTCGCGTCGGTCAGCTTGATATTGTCCTTGATAAAGACCACGGCCCGGTAAGCGCCGGTAACGACGGCCTGCGTTGACGCGCCGGTAAACCAGTAAACCACGCAGCCGCCCATGAGCAGACCGAGAATTATTTCCGGCTGCACCAGGCTTAGGTGCTCGACTACATTGCCGAAGACGCTCTGCAGCAGCATGATGATGCCGAATACCATTGTGGTGGCGCCGACGACCGCCGTGCCGATGAGGACCGGTTTGGCAGTGGCTTTAAATGTATTGCCGGCGCCGTCGGCCCCTTCGAGAATATCCTTGGAGTGTTCGAAATCCGGTTCAAAACCGAAATCTTTTTTAATAGCTTTCTTGATGTCCGGTATCTTCTCGATCATGGAAAGTTCATAGATTGACTGGGCATTATCCGATACGGGGCCAAAGCTATCCACGGCAATGGTAACTGGTCCCATGCCGAGAAATCCGAAGGCCACCAGGCCGAAGGCGAATACCGGCGCTGCAAACCTGAAGGCTTCGGGCATAATGGCCATGATGGCCGGGGTTGTCGAGACGAGATAGGCGACGAGCATCAGCACCAGGATGATCAGCCCTTCCCAGAAGGCGGAAAAATTTCCGGCTACAAAACCGGATAGGATAACTAAAGAAGCGCCGCCCTGGCGTCCCGAGTTGACCACTTCCTGACAGTGAATTGATTTCGTGCTGGTGAATATCTTGGTAAACTCAGGGATCAAGGCCCCGGCGATCGTGCCGCAACTGATGATCAGAGCGAGAGCCCACCAGAGTGAGGCAAATGTTGCCACGGGTTGAAGGTCGGAAAGCAGGATATAACTGGCGGCAAAGGTGACGATGATGGAGACGGCAGAGGTAAGCCAGACCAGGTTCGTCAGGGGTTGTTCCAGATCAAGCTCTTTTTTGCCGACATAAAGCGCGGCATTCAGGCTTTCATTGATGAAGTACGATGCCAGCGAGGTCAGGATCATGAGAATCCTCATGGCGAAGATCCAGACGATGAGCGTTCCTGCCATATAGGGATTAGCCGTCAGCGCCAGGGCCAGGAAGGCAATCAGGGCCACGCCGGTTACTCCGTATGTTTCAAAACCGTCAGCAGTCGGCCCGACGCTGTCGCCGGCATTGTCGCCCGTGCAGTCGGCGATGACGCCGGGATTTTTCGGATCATCCTCGGGAAGGTGAAAGACGATCTTCATCAGATCTGATCCGATGTCGGCAATCTTGGTGAAGATACCGCCGCAGATCCTCAGGGCGCTGGCGCCGAGAGATTCGCCAATGGCAAAGCCGACAAAGCAGGGTCCGGCCAGTTCCTTGGGCAGAAAGACCAGGATGCAGATCATGAAGAAAAGTTCCACGCTGACGAGTAAAAGCCCCACGCTCATACCGGAGCGCAGGCAGATGTTGACAATGTTGATCGGGGCGCCGCGCAGTGAGGCGAATGCTGCCCGGGAGTTAGCCACCGTGTTGATTCTGATACCAAACCAGGCCACACCGTAAGAACCGAGGATGCCCATGATGGAGCTGAACAGAATCATCAATACATTTTTTACGGGGGCGTTCTGCAGGCCGGCAAAATAGTAGATGATGCAAATGGCGATCAATATCCAGAGATAGGCCAGAAACTTTCCCTGCTGCGTCAGGTAGGTCTTGCATGTTTCCCAGATGGTAGCGGAAACGTCCAGCATGGATTTGTGCGCCGGCAGACTTTTGGTCTGTCTGTATTGCAGAACTCCGAACATCATGCCGATGACACAGATCACGAGGCCCCAGTAAAGGATACTGAGACCAGAGACTGATGAGCCCGCAATGTTGAAAACAACATTGGTCAGGTCAGGCAACTTGATGTCTGCTTCCCCGGCAAAAGCTGCCGAACTTAAAAAAATTACACTAAGTGCGGAAAAAAAAGATAAAAAACGATGTTTAATCATACTAACCTCCCTAAGTTAAATTATTGGACCTCATGTTGTAAATGCGCATCGCCGACTCTATGCCGTTTTCGACAATCTCTCCCGCCGCATCGCCAGCGACGGTAATAATATTGGGCAACTCTTTTTGTTCTTCCGCAGTAAAAGGGGAGAGTACGTAACTTTCTACCATCCTCTTACGGGCCGGTTTCCCGATACCGATCCTCACCCGGAAGAAATCGGAGCTCCCCAAATGCTCAATGATGGAAGCTAAACCCTTATGCCCGCCGCTACCGCCCCCTTTTTTTAAACGCACGGTCGGGAAGGGCAGGTCCAAGTCATCATGGATGACGAGCATATCTTCAATATCCGTCCTAAAATAAGCCAGCAGCTTTTCTACGGCCACACCACTTAAATTCATAAAGGTCTGTGGTTTGGCCAGGAAAACCGCTTCCTTGGCGATCCGCCCCTGGCCAAAAAAGGCATCGAAGCCTCGCCTCTGCAAGGAGATTCCGTACCGTCCGGCCAGATAATCAACGGTGAGAAATCCCAGGTTGTGCCTGTTCGCCTGATACTGCTCCCCGGGATTTCCCAGACCGACTATCAGCTTCACGGGCCATTCTCCCTGCGCAGGTCATAACCTATTTGGCCGGCTCCGTCTCTGAGGGGATTATTGCTTCAACCTCCTCTTCCGGCTTGATGATGGCCTTCGGGGCCGCTAAGGTGGCGACCACGGTATCGGCATGATCAAGAACGACGACGCCGTCCGAGGCAGCGAGGTCATGCACTTTAAATGAGTCGCCGATCTGCATGCCGCTTATATCCGCCGCCACAAACTCCGGACGCACTCCCGGCAGGCAGGAGACCTTCAATTCTCTCTTCAACAGATGCAATTCCCCACCATCGTCCACCCCTTTGGGTTTGCCTGAGAAATGGATGGGAATCTCGAAGGTAAACTTATGTTCCATATTAATTTCATAAAAATCGGCATGCACCAACCGTCGGCTTAAGGGCTCAATCTGCAGCTCTTTAAGCACGGCAAGTTTCTCAAATTTGTTATCCTGACCGGCGATCATCAATTTGATAAAGCCTTTTCCCTCTTTTTTCCGCAGACTCATAAGCTCGGCGACGTTTACATCCAGCAGGATCGCTTCCGTTCCCGGTCCATAAAATACGGCCGGTATCATGCCTTTTGATCTTAATCTGCGGGAGTGCCCTTTACCGGACGCTGCGCGGACAAGTGCATTTAATTCATTTGCTTCCATCTGTGCCTCCTAAACAAAAAGTGAACTTACCGATTCATTGTAAAAAATACGCTTCACCGCCTCGCTGAGTAATCCGGCGACGGAGAGTACGGTGATGCGCTTACAGGCCTTGGCATTTTCCTGCAAAGGAATCGTGTCCGTAACGATAACTTCTTTGATATTGGATCCTTGCAGTCGCTCGATAGCGGGGCCGGAAAGAACGGGATGGGTGCAACAAACGGAAACTTCTGTGGCGCCGGCTTCTTCCAGGGCCTGGGCGGCTTTAATAACCGTGCCGGCCGTATCAATCATATCGTCCAGGATTATGACGCGACACCCTTTGACCTCGCCGATAATGTTCATCACCTGGGCCTCATTAGGACCCTCCCGGCGTTTATCAATGATGGCCAGATTGGCGCCCAGTCGCGTCCCAAAGGCTCGGGCCCGCCCCACACCGCCCGTATCGGGAGAGACGAGGACCGTATTTTCCGGATAATTCTTTTTGAGATAATCTATTAGTACGGGTGTGGCAAAGAGGTTGTCCACCGGGATGTTAAAAAACCCTTGAATCTGACCGGCATGAAGGTCCATGGCTAAAACGCGGTTCGCTCCGGCCGTGGTGATGAGATCGGCAACGAGCTTGGCCGTGATCGGCGCCCGGGGGGCAACTTTCCGGTCCTGCCGCGCATATCCGTAGTAGGGTATCACAGCCGTAATGCGATCGGCCGAAGCCCTTTTCATGGCATCAATCATGATGAGGAGTTCCATGCAGGTTACATTTACGGGCGAACAGGTGGGCTGAATGATAAAGACATCCATGCCGCGCACGTTCTCGTCAATCTCCACCCTGGTTTCGCCGTCGCTGAACGTTGTCACGTTGGCCATGCCCAGCTTGACACCCAGGTTTTTCGCTATCTTGCCGGCCAGGAGGACATTTGCATTTCCGGAGAAAACCCTAATCTTTTCGAGCATGAAAATCCTTTCTATCTATGAATATGGCTGGGGCGGGAGGATTCGAACCTCCGAATGCAGGAACCAAAGTCCTGTGTCTTACCGCTTGACGACGCCCCAATTTTTATAAAATTATAAAACGTCTCATCAGATGGAATGGGCAAGATGAATCCACCATTTCCCGAAGCCTTGTGCCGTCAGCGCCTTTTCGGCATTCCGGGCCTGCTCCCCTGTCTCAAAAATCCCGAAGAGAGTCGGCCCGCTTCCCGACATCAATGCTCCGGACGCGCCGCCGCCGAGCAGTAACTGCTTTATCTGATTTAAAACGGGGTGACGAGCCAGCGTGACCTCTTCCAGGTCATTTTTCAGCCATCCGCTCATGTTATTACCCGTCCCTGTCTTAATCGAGGGGATGCTATAATTTATACTGTCCTTTGTCAATCTTAAATTAAGACTTTCATAAACCATCCGGGTGGAAACGGGGAAGCCGGGATTAACCAGCAGGAACCAAAGCGGTGGAATATTTTCCGCTGCCCGCAGGCAATCGCCAATACCCGTTGCCCAGGCGGTCTTCCCAAAGATAAAAAAAGGCACATCGGCGCCCAATGTCTTGCCAATTTTCATGAGCTCTTCCGGGCGGCAACTTTCGCCTGTCATTTCATTCAAAGTCATGAGGGTAGTGGCGGCGTTGGAACTGCCGCCGCCTAATCCTGCAGATAAGGGGATTTTCTTGCCGATAGTAATGGCAATGCCTTTTTTATACCCGATGGAAGAGAAATAGGCCCGTGCCGCCCGATAGACGATATTGTCGTCATCCTCAGGAAGGCCGCTGCCGGGACATTTTATGACTATACCAGTGGGGAGAGAAGAAAAGGTCATCTCATCATAAAGGCTTATCCTTTGCATCAGCGTGGCGATGTCGTGATACCCGTCCTCACGTTTCCGTAACACTGAAAGATGCAGATTGACCTTGGCCGGCGACAATTTTTTGAGCATTTCAAGCCGTTTCTTTCACATAGCGCATCCTCAGTTCGTAAAGCGCCCCTTCGATAAGGTTATTTTCATTTACGTCCCGGTTACCTGCCGTCTTGTCCTTTAACATAACCAGGGTGTCAATGATTTCCTTGGCGGCAATCAGATTTTTCTCCGCCTTGTTGGTGCTGGAGTCGGCAAAGTCGCCAAAGTGGAAAAGGGCGGTGGTGCTCAAAGAAACGATGAAGTTGTAAAAATTAATCTCCGGCAGATGACCCGTTTCCGGCCGGTCTTGTTCAGGAGGCGCAGTTGAGCTGTCTTGGGCCGGTTCGGCTGCCGGTTCGGCAACTTTTTCTACTGCCGGTCCTTCCTCGGCGCGCATCTCGCCGCCGTCACCAAAAATTCGTTTGTCTTTGACGACAAAGCCTTTTTTTTCTTCTTCTCCCATGGATGTTTCCTCCTTTTTTACTAAAAAGCGCAGCAAATAATCTCTAACTTACTATCGGGGCACCATGGTCCTTAACCGGGCGACCCGTTCCTCAATCGGGGGGTGGGTGCTGAAAAGGTTCATGAGCGATCTTCCCGAAAGGGGATTCACGATAAACATATGGGCCGTGGACGGGTTGGCGTCCATGGGGGCTGCTACGGCCGCCCGGGAAAGCTTCTCCAGCGCGCCGGCCAGGCCGTATGGTTTTCCGGAGATCTGCGCCCCTCCTGCATCGGCCAGGTATTCCCGGGAGCGGGAGATGGCCATCTGGATAATCGTGGCCGCAAGAGGCGCCAGGATGGCCATGGCTATCAGCCCCACGATTCCGCCGCCTTCGTCATCGCGATCGCGGTCTCCACCGCCGAAAATGGCCGCCCACTGCGCCATGTTGGCCAGCATGACGATGGCGCCCGCCAGGGTAGCGGCGATGGAACTGATCAGCATGTCCTTGTTTTTTATGTGGGCCAGTTCATGAGCGATAACCCCGGCCAGCTCCTCGCGATTCAGGATCCGGAGGAGACCCTCCGTAACCGCTACGACGGCGTGGTTTTCATCCCGCCCGGTGGCAAAGGCGTTGGGAGTATTTTCCGGGATGACATAAACCTTCGGCATGGGCAGGTTGGCCTGTAAGGTCAGATTCCTGACCAGCGTAAAAAGTTCCGGGGCCTGGCTGGGAGAAACTTCCTGGGCCCGGTACATGCGCAAGACAATCTTGTCGGAAAACCAGTAGCTGCCAAAGTTCATTACCAAGGCGACGATGAAGGCGATAACCATGCCCTGCTGACCGCCGAAATAGCCTCCGATCAGCATCAAGAGGCCCGTTAAGCCTCCCAGTAGAAGCGTTGTTTTTATCGTGTTCATTCTATCCCCCCTGTATAGTGAACAGTTATTGCCACCTTCCACTAACTGTTCAGCATTCTATTTCCTCAGTAAAATACTGCCATCCTGCAGATCCACCACAACGTGATCGCCTTCTCCGAAAGTTCCCTCCAGTATCTTCATGGCCAGGCTATCCAGGACAAGTTTCTGGAGGACTCTTTTCAGTGGTCGCGCGCCGTAAATCGCGCTGAAGCCCTGATCACCTATATAATTTTTAGCCTCCGGTGTCAATTCGATGGATAGCTTCCGCAAGGCGAGCCTTTTTTCAATCAAACCCATCTGGATGCCGATGATCCGGTGAATATCTGCCTTGCTCAGTGCCCTGAAGAAAATCATGTCGTCAATTCTGTTCAGGAATTCCGGCTTAAAGGTCGTCCGCATTAATTCCATGGTGCGGCTTCTTCTCTCTTCGTCATCCAGTTTCTGATTCTGGATAAATTGACCACCGATATTGGAGGTCATGATTACGATGCTGTTCTTGAAGTCCACTGTCCGGCCATGGCCGTCCGTCAACCGGCCGTCCTCAAGGATCTGCAAGAGAATGTTAAAGACATCGGGATGGGCCTTTTCTATTTCATCGAAGAGTAACACCGCATAAGGCCGACGCCGGACCGCCTCGGTGAGGTAACCGCCCTCATCGTATCCCACGTAACCGGGAGGCGCGCCAATGAGCCTCGCCACGGAATGTTTTTCCATGTATTCGGACATATCAATCCGCACCATGGCCTGTTCATTGTCGAACATGAATTCGGCCAGAGCGCGGGCCAGTTCCGTCTTGCCGACCCCCGTGGGCCCCAGAAAGATGAAAGAGCCGATCGGCCGGTTGGGATCCTGGAGACCGGACCTTGACCGGCGCAGGGCGTTCGAAACGGCAGTAATGCCTTCGTCCTGTCCGATGACCCGGAGTTTCAATCTTTCTTCCATCTGGATGAGCTTCTGGATGTCGCCCTCCAGCATGCGTGCAACAGGAATGCCCGTCCAGTTGGCGATGACCTCGGCCACGTCTTCCGCATCCACCTCTTCCTTGAGCATCTTTTTGTTTTTTTGCGTTTGTCCGAGCCGGGCCTGTTCTTTTTCCAGTTCCTTGTTCAGTTCCACCAGTTTTCCATAACGGATTTCGGCTGCCTTGGCCAGGTCGCCCGCCCGCTGGGCATTTATTTCTTCCGCCTTGTAATTTTCTATGCGGCTCCTGATGTCCTGAATCCCTTTGATAACTTCTTTTTCACTGTTCCACTGCAATTTCATGCCGTCCATTTCTTCCCTGATCTCGGCAAGTTCCCGGTCAATTTTATCGCGTCGCTCGACGGAAGTCCGGTCAGTTTCCTTCTTTAAAGACTGGCGTTCGATCTCCAACTGGATGGCCTTTCGTTCCAATACGTCTATTTCCTGCGGCAGGCTGTCCAATTCTATCCGGAGGTGCGAGGCGGCCTCATCAATCAGGTCTACCGCCTTGTCGGGGAGAAACCGGTCGCTGATGTAACGCTGGGAGAGGGTCGCAGCGGCGATAATGGCCTGATCCTTTATCTGGACGCCGTGATGCAGCTCGTAACGTTCCTTGAGGCCCCTCAAGATGGCGATGGTATCTTCCACCGTTGGCTCTCTGACGAAGATGGGCTGAAAACGACGCTCCAGGGCCGGATCTTTTTCAATATACTTGCGATATTCGTTCAGGGTGGTCGCGCCTACGCAGCGGAGCTCCCCCCTCGCCAGAGAGGGTTTCAGCATGTTCGAGGCGTCCATGGAGCCCTCGGCCGCACCGGCTCCCACGACCGTATGGATTTCGTCTATGAAGAGGATTATTTCCCCCTGCGAGGCCGTTACTTCCTTGAGGACCGCCTTCAGACGTTCCTCGAATTCCCCCCGGTATTTGGCGCCGGCCACGAGAGCGCCGATATCGAGACCGATCACCGTCTTTCCTTTGAGGCTTTCCGGCACATCGCCATTGATGATGCGCTGCGCCAATCCTTCCACGATGGCCGTCTTGCCGACACCGGGTTCGCCGATCAGCACGGGATTGTTCTTGGTGCGGCGGGAAAGCACCTGCATAATCCTTCTTATTTCCTCATCCCGGCCAATCACGGGGTCGAAGGCCCCCTTCCGGGCCAGTTCGTTAAAGTCTCGGGCGTACCTTTTCAACGCCTGGTATTTTTCCTCGGGGTTCGGATCGGTAATGCGCTGGTTGCCACGGATTTCCACAAGGATCTGAAAAATCTTATCCTTTGTCACGCCGGCGTTACGGAGGATAGTAGCGGCTGCGCCGTCCTTTTCTTCCGTAATGGCTATTAAAACGTGCTCGGCGCTAACGTATTCATCGGTCAGACGCGCCGCCTCGGCAATGGCGGATTCAAGCACTTTATTCAGACGCGGTGTAAGGGATGGTTGCGCCCCCTCCACCTGGGGCAGCCTGCCCAGAGTTTTTTCCAGTTCTGCGGCAATCTGTCCTGTCTCGGCGCCTAATTTTTTCAAGATGGCGCCGACGATGCCCTCCGGTTGCGCCAGAAAAGTCAGCAGCAGGTGCTCCACGTCCAGCGTCGGATGACGGTATTTACTGGCTGAGGTCTGGGCTTCCTGCAAAGCCTCCTGAACCTTCAAGGTGAATTTATCGAATCTCATCATGCCCTCCTATAGACCATAAGACAATAATTGTGTTGCCATTGCCACGAGTAAACTAAACACATTGACCAGGTATGTCAAGACGAGGGCAGGAAGATGAGTATAGTGGAGCGTTGAATACTAAATATTGACGAAGAGGTAGAATCAAGAACAGAAAATGAATAGAATGATTGGGATGTAATTAATCTGGGAAGTGTCCCCCATTTTTTTCCCGATTTTCCCGATTTTCTTACGCGTGGTTGTTGATGAATTCGTAAATTGCCTGTTGGGTGCAAACTTCATAGTATTTTCTTGATGTTGGACCTATTACATCCATGGTGCCTGGTTTGACTTCAAGAATGGGGGCTTCGCGAATCACCAGAAGCTGATAATTTCCGCTTAATGTCGGCACCTTTCCGGTATAAAGTGTGACTGTTTCATTATTTTCTGCCGGATACTCGATGCTTTTCAGGTTGATTTCTCTGGAGAGCTTGGCAAAACCCTCCGGGTCAAGTTCAATCCCATTGACGTTGTATCGCAGAGAAAGGTTATCTGCCGTAGCCTCGATGTCTTCATCCCGAACATTCTGGAATACAAACAGATTAAACATCCTCTCCTGATTCTTGAAAAGCTTGCGTAACTTCTTGTCGCAGCTGGACAGGCGATCGGCAAGATTGATGGCATGGGAAATCATGATCCTGGAATCTCCATCGAATAGATAGGCCGGAGGGCTCTGCTTGTAACAGATACCGATTCCCAGTTCGAGAATCGGCAGGTCATGCTTTTGATTTTTATCATTATATCGCTGCACTATCTGAAGCATGCTGACCGCCAGTCCGCATGCCCGGGCCACGCTATACCAGCCCTGCGCAGTGTCTTCGTTTTCGAAGATTGACAGAATAATCGCATCTCCTTCGATAAATTCCTTGGACGCATTATAGTCACCGATAAGTTCGGAGATCGGATCAAAAAAGTTAAGACTGAAATAAGATGCCGGGTTGAGCCCCCGAGTTATCATCGTGTGCGTGACATCCATCGAGCCGCGAATGTCCGCTTTGATAATGACGTGACTGATGACGGGCTTTTCTTCCCTGACCCGTTCCTCCGGAAGCGGAAACTCATACAATAAACGATTTTTCTTCGACAATAATAATATTTTTTCATCCCTTACAAGGTTGATGGCGTCCATGGCCTGTTTCAGGAGTCGGCCATTTTCACGATCCCTGTGATACCGGGAAAAATCCTTGAGAAAACTCAACAGATGTTCCTTCTTTTTTCGAGAGAAACTGCGATTTATCCGGCGAACCGATTCATGAAGCTGTGCAAGGGAAAAGTTATTGCCGTTAGATGATTTCCGGCGCTTCAGTTCTCGAACAATGGGCTTTCTCGACCCTGGTTTTACAAGATATTCCCTGATCTGCAACGGTCGCAGAGGGGGGCAGTAGCTGCGGTATACGTCTTTCATTTCATATGCTGCCACGACAAGTTTTAACAATCGGGATTTCTTGAATTCCTTATAAAATAGCTGTAGGATTCCTTCCTGGATTTCCAGCCGCGATTTCAATCCGAGAATAATATTTGTTGGCTCTTTCCTCCCCTTAGCCTTTTTATACTGTTCCTTAGAATCAAAACAGTTGAACATCAGGTCTATATTGTCGCTTTCCATTAACCAGGGATCCAACGCATTGCCATCAGCGGATAGAATATCCGCTTCCCCTGTTCCGCTGTTTTCATTTTCACGGTCGGTAGTGTTCTCCCGCCCTAAATCCATTTTGCTCAACAGGTCATAGATGATCGTTTTAAGATTGCCGTAATTATCGGGCTCATCGGATCGCTGGCCCAAGAGCACATATGCATCCACAAGAAGAAATTCGTCTGCAACGTTATCGGTATGGAGTGTCGGATTGATGAAAAAGTTGTCCGGGAGAATGTACTCGGAAGGGAAATTCGACTCCCGGATATTTTTCAGATTCTTGGCGTGAACATCAGCCATTACCTGAAACAGTTCTTCTCCCACCAGTCGAACAATCCGTTTCTGATTGTGCTTGATTTCAATCAGTTTCTCCTTCATTTTTAACCATTCATACTGGTCATATTGTCGAGATAATTCAAAGGTTCTGATGAGGATTTCAAATTTCGTTATCAATTTTCGATATTCGCTTTGGATTTCTTCAAGAAACATTTTTGCAAGAGAAAACTGTCCCAGGAAATCGATTTGCACTTCAGACTCTGATTTGGCCCTGTTTATTCCCTCCAGCAAGACATTTGTGCAAACATGCTTTAACGCAAGTTTTTCATTTTCACGGCGTTCTTTTTTATCGTCCTCGAAAAAGTTATCAGAGCGGCTATGTTTAATCATTGAAGCAGATACCGCCCGTTTGACGACGGTGTGAACCTGAGGACTGATGTGGACATCGAAATGGATGCTGTCTACCCCGAAAACAAGCCTGTTCAAAGAAAAATTGATTAGATAACGTTTAAGGGGGAGCTGTTTGAGGCTCGGCGGTTTTGAAAAGAAACTGAGAAAAAAACTTATCATGGCATTATTGTCGGCGGCTGAGATATTGTTTTTTATTTGTACAATGGTTGTAATTCCCTGATGCGATCACAGCTACAATTATTGAATCGGATAATGGACGCGATTATAATAGTATGATCTTGAAAAATCAAGGCCGGTCGGATATTTTGTCGCCGATTTTATTGGTCTGCACACTCAGACTTGGTAAAGATGCGGAAAGGCCCGTCGGAAACGGTCGCAGCGGTTTCCCGTCGGGCCTTTTCTTCCTTCTCCCCGGGGATCGTCCCCGCCCCCTCAGGATCACCGCCTCTCACCCC